>CAZLII010000071.1:0-11333 GCA_964559065.1 uncultured Nitrospirales bacterium
TTAACCCAGCCCGCTGGGCTGGGCTAAGGAATGGCGCGCCGTTGGCGCTTTGGCACCTTAAAGATCGTAATGGGCAATGGAAACAACAAAAACTTATACAGTATCCTCAACCCATTGAATCATAACGCTTTATCGAGTGCAAAAACTGCGGAGTTCTTCTGCTTTTCTGGGTTGTGGGCAGCGCCCACCTCAGACATTATGCTTCGCCTCTTCCGTTAACGATGAAAATGCGGGAACGGAAATTTTCAAGGCAGAAGTGGCGCCGATGTCCCGGCGGCGCGACGCAGCGCGAAGCGCTCGATGCGCCCGCCGATGTACCGAAGACAATGCGTCTCCGGGATTTCGGCTGAATGGAGGTTTGCCTGCCACAGGTGCATGCGCACCCCTATAAAGTAATTCAGTTTTGAATAACATTTATCGGGTGCGCAATGTTTATCGGGGGTTGTATAAAGACTGACGGGAATGTGTAAGCCATTCTATAACAAGGAGATATGTAAGAAAAAGGGCGAAAGCGCCCCGGCCAACCCATTGCGGCACACAACTTGCAGTCTTTTATTAAGAAGATGAACAAAAGAGGTGCAATTTAGCCGGCTTGTAGGGGAGAAAGCAATGTCATCAGCCGAAGTCCGAAGCACAACGCTCACGGGCCTGCGTGAAGGGTCTATATCGGCGGATGCATTCGTGTGCAAGCCGGTGCCCAAGCGTGTGATGCAGCGTCTTGATGTGGATGAGCGATTTCCTGCTGCGGAAAGGGCTGTTTTGCTTTATCCACACATGAAGCGGATGCTTGATATTGCAGGGGCGCTCGCGGCGTTGACGCTATTGTCGCCGTTGCTCGTGGTGGCGTGGTTGTGGCTGGGGCTGAAGAATGGCGGGCGTATTCTGGAGCGCGATACGCGGTCAGGGTTGCATTGTCGTCCCTTTGACGAGTATTCCTTTGCTACGGAGCGGCGGTTGCTGCGGCGGCTGCCGTTGCTTTTCAACATTTTGAAGGGGGACATGTCATTCATCGGGCCGCGGGCGGCGTGCCCGGGGGAGATGTGCGCCGAGTGCCGGAGCATGCCCGTGGCGCGCAAGCGCAGCGAGGTTCGCCCCGGTCTTCTGTGTGACTGGTGGATTCGCCGTCACATCAGTCTCGATTACGTACGGGAGATTGTGTTGGATGCGGCGTATGTGGAAAGCGCATCGTTCCGCAAGGACGCGGGTATCGTTTTGCGGGCGTTGCCGGGCATGCTCACCACGCTCCTGTGGGGCGACGAACCGGCGGAATATCCCCCCCGCGTTGAGATGCTCAATGTGCGCATTGACAATGTTACGATGCCGGGGGCCATTGCGCGCGTGGCGGCGATGCTGGACGGACGAAAGCCCCGGCAGGTGTGTTTTATCAATCCGCATTACATCAATGAAACATTCCGCGTGACCGAGTACAAGCGGGTGCTGGATGAGGCTGCGCTGGTATTGGCCGACGGCTTCGGCACCCGGCTTGCCGGGAAGATTCTCCGCCGCCCGATTCGGCAGAATCTCTGCGGCACGGACCTGTTTCCAAGGTTGTGCGCCGCCTTGCAGGACGGCGCGCGAAGCATCTATTTGCTCGGGGCAGCGCCCGGCGCGGCGGAATTGGTGGCGGACTGGGTCCGCGAACGGTATCCCGGCGTGGCGATCAAGGGGTGGCATCATGGCTTTTTCTCCATCGAGGAGGAAGAGGCGGTTGTTCAGGAAATTGCCCAGTCCGGCGCGGACATCCTCATTGCCGCTATGGGCGTGCCCAGGCAGGAACTGTGGCTGCACAGGCATCTGGAACGGTTGAATGTTAAAGTCGCCATTGGCTTCGGCGGCCTCTTCGATTACTTTGCGGGTCGTGTTCCGCGCGCGCCGCAATGGGTCCGCGAAATCGGCATGGAATGGGTGTATCGCCTGATTCAGGAGCCGCAGCGGATGTGGCGCCGTTATCTCATTGGGAATGCTTTGTTCCTTGCGCGGGTATTGCATCAACGGCTCTTTCCCCGGGCCTGGGCGCTTCGCACAGCGGAAGAGCGGCCAAGGGATTGAAGCGCGGGCATGGTGCGGCGCAATGCCCCGTTTTCGCAGTTGATGGGCTGAAACGCCGATAATTGTTGTTCAGTTTTGACAAACTATTGTTTGGGAATGGCAGCGTTCTTTTCCGGCGCGCATGGCGGATGGGCGCAGTAACCTGTTCATTTTATTGGGGTTTTACGGAACAGCACAGCGTACGGTGATTTGGCATGTTCCTTGCGCCTTTGCAAGCAGGCGCAAATCGCCGCCCGGGCAAACGGCATAACCGGATATGATTATGGGAAGAGGGGTCATGGATAGGGTCGCCATAGTGGGATTGACGGTGGTGGTGGCGGTGTACGCGACATGCTCTGGCGAGGTTATGACGGGGGCTGCGGCATCAATCGGCGTGGTGCGCCACCGCCTGATTCGGACTTGATTTGTGGGCATACCTTGGCAACGTCCAGCATTCCGCAAAAACTTACCCGTGCTTGGTTTCCATTTGTCGCCGTGGGAAACACGGCCGGGCGCGCTTGCACAGGTTATGCGCCAAACGCCATGCCCTGCGGGTGCTCACCGAGGGATTCCCAAGCGCGGCCGTTCCCCACTTCTTCCAATCAGTGCAGCCCTATTCTCAGGGAATTCCGGGGATAGGCATGGTGATGTGGGGAAGCGATCAGTCCTGGTAAATGACATGCCCGTTGTGATTGCTCTGCGCTTTTTGCAGTCGTTTTTCAGCGGTGGCCAGAAGTCCTTCGACGGATGCCTCATCGGAGGGATAGGTCGCCACGGCAAAACGGACATCGAACTGGTTTCCCAAAACGGCGTGAAAACGGTCCACGGCGCAGAGCGCGTCATTCTGATCGGTTTCACTCATCAATACGGCGATCGCGTGGTCGTAAAAGGCGATAATATCGCTTTTTCGCATCAGTTGATCAAAGGCCGAATTCAGCCCCTGGTGGTCAGCCAATGAACGGACCAGAACCACCGAGACATAGCGACGATAGCGTTCCGAGGCGTATAACTCGTATTGCAGTAATTCGTGAAACACGGGAAATGTTATTTGCACGACACATTACTCCGACAACTTTGGTTAAATCGTGCAATGTTCATGCCAAGTATATCGGCAGAATTTCCAGGTGCATTAAGTTTTTTCCTGTCATGGATTTAATGCCGCCAAACGAACTTGCAGGCGATGTGATTAAAACATGACCAGTTGTTCTCAAATGACCAATGTTTGGTCTCCAGCGGAAACATGCTCTGACGAGGGATGGGTGTCCGGTATGGGTTCAAAAAGCCTGACGCGGAGACGTCTGAGACAAGTCCTTGCATTCTCAAGAGCGTATGCCTATGATAGTGCCAAAGAGGGGTTTGAGGCTTCTGTTTGCTCCTGCATCAGCAGAGGCATGGCAGGAAGCGCCTCTCAGGGGAAAAGCAATGGCGCGTAAATGGCCGTGGATCATTGTAGGGATTGTTTTTCTGCTTGTCGTCACAGGCGTGGCGGGGGTATGGGGCTATCTGGCGCTGCAGGGATATCGCGGACAGGGGGCGCTGCAGAAGGCGGAAGCGGCCTATGCCGAGGGGCGCTGGGGCGAAGCCAAGCAGAACTACACATGGTATCTTGCCCGCCAACCGGGCGACCCGCAGGTACTGCGGAAATATATTGACTGCTGCCTGCGATTGGTGAACAACCGCAGCGCACAAGTGCGTGACGCGGGGCGCGCCTACCTTCAGTTGGCGCTGGCGAACCGGTCCGACCGCGCATTGCTTGACGAAGTCATGGATTTCTACAAGGCGTACCGCCTGTGGCGGGAGTTGGATTACGCAACAGAAGTATTTCTCCGGGATTATCCTGACGACCGGGATTTCGCCTTCCTGCGCGCGCTGGCCATGGACCGTCTGGGGCGCGCCATACCGGCCATAGAGGCGTATCAGCGGCTGGCGGATTCAGGGCAGGCCCGGCCCGAAGTCTATGGAAACCTGGCCTTGCTGCTTCTGGAACAGGGGCTTGGCGAACAGGCCGGTCAACTGCTGGACAAGGCGCTGGCGGAACATCCTGCGGAAGCGGACATTCGCGTGCAGCGCGCCCAATTATTTTTGGCCCGGAAAGACTTGTCGCGGGCATCTGAAGAGATTGATGCGGCGCTGGCCGCAGGCGTGGAAACGGCGGAAGCCCTTCTTGTGGCGGCGAATGTGCGCCGCGCAAGCCGGGACTGGCAGGCGGCGCAAACCTTGGCGGAAAAGGCGGTGGCTGTTGACCCCTCGGCTGCGGAGGGATATCTGCTGATTGCGAATAGTTACGTGGCCGAACGCCAGACGGACAAGGCCATCGCTTTTCTGTCCAATCTTGATCCCCATGTCGTGGCCGATAACCCGCAGTTGCACCTGTTTCTGACGGAGTTGCAGATCAATGCGGGACGACTGGACGAGGCGGACCAGACCATGGAAGCCTATCGGCAGGCGTACCCCAATGAGCCATATGTGCTCGAATATCTCGCGGCGCGCCGGCTGCTTCGCGAGGGCCATACGTCGGATGCGATATCAAAACTGGAGGTGGTGGTGCAGCAGATTCCCGACCTGCGCGCGGCCCGCTACTTTCTCGGGTTGGCGTATCTGGAGACGGGCCAACGGGACCGGGCAAAGAGCACCCTGGAACTGTACTTGAAGAGCACGCCGGAAGATGAGAACGCGCGGGCGGTCTGGGAAGCCGCCTTTTCCGAGCGGCCGGTGCAGGAATTGGAGGCAACGGCGCTAAGTCTGCTCGACAGTGAGATGCCGCCCTTTGGCGCGCTGGTTTCTGCGGCCTATTCACTGGGCCGCGCGGATACGGCGGGAAAGGATTCGGGGGAACAGCGGGCGCTCGCCAAGCGTCTCTATGAACGGGCCATCGAGCAGTCGCCCTCCTCGTCCGAGGCGTACCGGGGATTGGTCTCGATTTATCTTGACCAACAGGACGTGAACAATGCCCGGCGGACGCTGGACCGCGCGAAAGCGGCCGATGTGGAGGTTTCAGACCTGAATTTTCTGGAGGCGTCGCTGGCCATCGCCGAGGACCAGATGGATAAGGCCCGGGGCTATTTTGATGCGGAGCGCGCGACCGGCGCCATGACGCCGCAACGCGCCCTCCGGTGGGCGGAACTGTTCTCGGAACGCGGCAGCCTGGAGGCGGGCCTGGTCCTTCTGGACACGCTGATCGCCGGGGAGACCGACGAGGAAGATGCGCAGCAACTGGCGCTTGGCCAGGTGACGCTGTGCATGCGGGCCGGCGAGCAGGAGCGCAGCCTGACGCTGGTCGGGGAGATAGCGGGCCGCTATGCGGCCACGCCCGCCATGTTGCGGCGCTTGAACGACCAGCGCATCCTGCTCGCGCGGGCGTTTTTCGCGGAGAACGGGGCGCTGGCGGAAGGATTGCTTGACGAGGTGGAGCGGTCGGAACCGGACCGCACGGACACGAAGATACTGCGGGCGCGCATGCTGCTGGCGGCAGACCCGCCCAACGTTGACGCCGCCGACCGGCTGTGTGCGGCGGCGCGGCGCGCAGGCGCTTCCGATGCGGAACTGTTCCTGCTTTCCGGCGACATTGCGGCGAGAAAAGGGCAGACGGCTGCCGCGCTGGACTTTGCCCTGCAAGCGAACGCCGCAGCCCCCAATGATGTGGCCATATTGATAGGACTGGCCCGCGCGCAAGTGCAGGCGGAACGCTTTGCCGATGCGGTCGGCACCCTGGAAAGAGTGCGCACCATCCAGCCGGAAAACAATGCCGCCCTGGAATTGCTGGGCCGCGCCTATGCCGGTGCGGGCCGTTTCCGTGAGGCGGAAGAGGTGGCGCGGCAGTTGGAAACGGCGGTTGGTCAATGGGCGGCTGCGCCGTTGCGCGCGTGGGTGTTGATTTCCAGGGGGGAATGGTCATCCGCGGAATGGATTCTGCGCCAGTTGCATGAGGCCAATCCGGATGATCTGTGGACGATTCATTTTCTGACGCGGGCCATGGTCGCTCAGGGGCAGATGGACGATGCCGTGCGTCTTCTTGACGAATGCATCAAGCGGCGGCCCGAATCCCCGGAACTCTGGAGCGAACTCGGCCATTTGCGATTGGCGGCGGGCGATGCGGCGTCGTTGTCACAGGCGTCATCTGCGTTCACCCATGCCCTTATCCACCAGGAGGGCTTTCTTCCGGCCCTGCGCGGCCTGCTGGAGTTGCAGGTGCGGTCGGGGAATCTGGGCGGCGCGCTGGGCTTGTGCAATCGCTTTCTTGCGGAGAATCCGGACGACCCCGACATGCTCGAACGAAAGGCGGCGCTGCTGGCCCAGGCGCCGGGCAGCCAATATGAGGCGCTCAATGCCATCCAGCGCGCGATTGAAATCAGCGAGCGCCCGGAATTCTTCTACCTGCGCGGATACTTGCGGGTGAATCTCGGGGATTTTTCCAATGCGATCGAGGATTTTCAACGGGTGGCGCAGGCCGGCGGCGGTGCGTCGGCCAATTTGGACATTCTGCTTGCCGAGGCGCATCTCGGCCTGAACAACACGGACCTCGCGCGGTTCTATTATGATTCCGCCGTGGCAAAACGTCTGAGGGGGGAACCGTTGGATTCGGCCCGTTTGGACCGGTTGACGGTTCGATTCGCGGAGGTAGTGAACCAGTGACGGAAACACCCACACCGCCGATCGCCGGCACGGCGCTGAAGGCGCAATTCATCGGCTGGAAGGCCGCCGCATTCTGGGTCGCGGCGGCGGTGCTGTGCTATCTGATCTTCCTGGAAGCGGCCCGCGGCCTTTATGAATTCGCGACCAGAAGCGATTCGTATTACTCGCATGCCCTGCTCGTGCCGTTTGTCAGCGCATACTTCGTATGGCGGGACCGCGCTGTGCTGTCGCAGATGCCAACAAGTCCTTCAAGACTGGGGTATCCCTTTATTCTGATCGCATGCGTCATCGTGGTGGTGGGGGACCTGCTGGGATTCCGCATCTTCGGGCAGATCGCGGTCCTTCCATTGCTGATCGGATTAGTCCTGGTGTTTCTGGGACCCAGACACTTGCTCCGCATGTGGTTCCCCCTCGTTTTTCTGCTGTTCATGATACCGTTGCCCATGTCGCTCACCACGGCCATGACCTTCCGGGCGCGGATGCTGGCCACGGAGGGCGCCGTGCAGTTGTCGCAGGCCTTCTTTCTGCCGATGGTACGCGACGGGTCGTACATTCACTTTGCCGGCGACCGCCTGCTGGTCGGCGACGTGTGCTCGGGGCTGCGGTCCCTGATTGCGCTCCTGGCGCTGGGCACGGTGATGAGTTATATCAGCCGGACGAAGACGTGGGCGCGCCTCTTGATTCTCGTGGTGTCCGGGCCTATCGCGGTGGCGGCGAATGTGTTCCGGATATTCCTGTTGTGCGTCGTCGCCTATTTCTGGGGCAGCGAATTGGCCAGCGGCTGGGTGCATGATGTCTCGGGCATCATGATTTACGTGATGGCGCTTGCGCTGATGCTTGCGCTCGAAGCGCTGCTGCGGAAGATCGCGCCGGTGTCGGAACCTGAAAACGAAGGAACTGCCTGATGATACGGTATTTCATTGTTTTGGGCATGCTGCTGGCCACGGCGACAACACACCGGGCCATTGTCGCGGCGCAGGCCAGGGCCGCTGAAAGCACCGCTGACCCGACGGCGCTATCGGTGCCTTCCGAAATACTGAACTTCCGCCAGGCGCGCCCCGATATTCCCGTGGATGAATCCATACGACAGCAGTTGGAAACCAACACGATACTCATGCGCGACTATGTGTCGTCCTTCGGCTTGCCGGTGCACCTGACGATTGTTTACGCGGAGAACACGCGCCGAAGCCTGCACTTCCCGGAAGTGTGCCTGACGGGACAGGGCTGGGAGGTGAGCCGTGCGTTCCCCATCCCCGTGGGGGTCTTTTTCGTGGGCAAGGGGCTTGTGCTGCAGAAGGGCGATGCGCGGGAGGCCGTGATTTACTGGTTTCAGACCGGCAGGCACTGCACGGGCAACTATTTTGTGAATTCTTTCCGGTGGGCCTGGGACAAGTTGCTGCTGCGCAGTCCCGGGAACATGCTGGTCCGCCTGAGTGCGCCGATCGGCCCTTTGAGCGAGGAGGCGGCTTTCGGGTTGCTGAATGATTTTGCGTTCGGCCTGGCGCCGATTCTGATTGAGACCACCCCGTAGGAGGAAACGCCATGATGATTGCATCCGGTCGCGGCAGGGCGCGACACATTTTGTGTGGGGTCGCCATCGCGACGCTGGCGGGGCTGCTTTTGGCCGGCTGCGGCGAGCGGCGGAGCGACCAGTACCTGCAGCAGGGCGCCACTTATCTCCGCCTGCAGAAGTACCGGGAAGCCGAGGAGACCTACCGCTGGGCCTTGCAGGCGAATCCCAACAGTGTTCAGGCCAGACTGGGACTGAGCCAGTCCCTGATCGCCCTCGGCAAGCCCGACGAAGCCTTGGGTTGTTTGCAGGAGATTATCGCAATTGCGCCGGAAAATGACCGGGGTTACCTCGAAACGACACGCCTGCTTCTGAGAATGGGCAGAACGGAGGAGGCGCTTGCCACGGCGCAGCGACTGGAGACTGTCAACACCGAACTGGGCGGGGTGCTGCGCGCGAACCTCTTGCTGCATTCGGGGCGGCAGGCGGAGGCGCGTGAACTACTGGCCGGGCTTCAGGAAAGATTCCCGGATTCCAGGGCCGTTCGCACGCACCTGGCGGCGACGCTGCTGGCCGCCGGGCAGCCCGCCCAGGCCGAAGCGGCATTGAAAGCCGTAATTGAAACGGACCCGGCGGGCTCAACCGGCGCAAAGGTGTTGCTGGTTGAGGCCCTGGCCGCCCAGGACAGGGTCGCCGAGATAATTGAGGGGCAGGAAATGGTCTCCGCCCCGGATTCCGACCAGGCGATGGTGACGGCGCATGCGTTGGTCCACGCCCACCGCGCGGAGGAGGGCGCGGCGCTGCTGCGCAATGCCTTGGACCAGAAACCCGGTTCGGCGTGGGCCTGCTTTGTACTTGGGTCGCATCTGATGGACATGGGCAGGCGCGAGGAGGCCGCCCCGTTCCTGCAGATGGCCGCTGATTCCCTGCCCTGGGAAGCGGCGGTCATGCGCGATCTGGCGAGGCTGCAGCAGCCGGAACCGTCCGCATCGGTCCTCGCCAAGCCCGATGCACTGCGCGAACCGACCGACCGGCTCATTTCCGACGCGGCGGCCCCGGAAGATTGGCAAAGACTCTGGCGGCAAGGCGCGCTGCGCCGCCTGGTGGATGAACGGGAACGGGTGCGGGGCCAGCCGGGCGCCTACCGGCAGGAGACCCTGTCGCTTGCGGCGCTGTTGCTGGGCAACTTCGCCCTGGCCGAGGAATTGGCCGGGGAACTCCCCGCCGATTCCCCATTGATCGCCTATCTGGAAGCGTTGAAGCAACAGAAGCCGCAGGAGGCGGTGAATGCCCTGGAACCCTGGACGCAACAGGAGGACGCCGCGCTGGGCGTGCTGGCGCTGAACGCCGCCGGATATGCCATGGCCATCACGGGCGCGCGCGGGCAGGCGGTCCAGGTTCTCTCGGCGTGCGTGGAGCGTTTCCCGGACAATGGCACGAGCCTCATCAACCTCGCGCAGGTCTTTCGGGCCGCCAACATGCCCCAATTCGCCGCCCGCGCCCTGACGCGCCTGACCTCGGTTTTCCCCGAAAACATCGAAGCGCACGCCCTGCTCTTCCGCGTGTTGCGCGAGGCTGGTATGCACCAGGCGGCGCGCCAGGCCGCCGAGGTCATGTATGCCCTGTTTCCGGACAGCCGCGAGGCGAGCCTCGCGGTCTGCGGCATCTACATGGACGGCAAGGACCCGGACCTGGCGATGCGCGTGGCGGACCGGTATCTGCAATCACACCCCCAGGACGGCGAAATGCTGATGACAAAGGCGTCGGTGCTGCTGCGCAAGGGCCGAATCGAGGATGCGCTCGAGGCGCTTGGGAGTATTCCTCCCTCCGATGTCCTGGCGCCGGGAATCGCGTCAATGACCGCGCTGAGCCGCGCACTCCTGCACGATTGGCAGGGGGTCATTGACATCATCGGCCCGGTCGGTGCTGCACCTGTGCCCCTGACCCAGCATTTCATTCTTGCCGCCGCCCATATCAAGCGCGCGGCGAAGGACCAGGCGGCAACCGTCATGACCCAGGCGGACAGTGACGATCCCCTGGGCGGGCTTGCGGGGGGAATCATCCTTCACGCGCTCGGTCGTCCCATGGAAGCCCTCTCGGCCGGGGAACGCGCTCTGGCCGAGGCGCTTGCCGGGAACGACGACGCGCTGGCGGACTTCGCGGCTGGCGCCGCCTATCAGGTGGCGCTCCTGCATGATGACGCCTACCTGGCTTTCAAGCGGGTGGACGACGCCCTCACGGGAGACCACGACACGCTCGTGAGTTTCATATTTTCAAGCCTCCCGCATCTCGCCCGCGTGGAAGACATCGCGGCGGAAGGGCGCGCCCTGGCCGAACGGCATGCATCGCGCCCAAGGGCGTGGCTGGGCTATGCCGGCCTGCTGCAAAGACTCGAAGACGCCGAGGGCGAGCGCGCCGCGCTCGACAAGGCCGCCGAAGTCGGGCCGGATGACCCGCAGGTCTTCCTGCGGCGCGGCGATTTCTTCTCCCGCATCAAGGACACGCAGACGGCCGCGTCGGAGTATCGGCGGCTGCTGCAAATCCGCCCGGAGGACCCGGTGGGGAACAACAACCTCGCGTATCATCTCATCCTGACGGAGGAAGATAACGACGAGGCGTTGCGCTGTGCCCGATTGGCCGCGCAGGGGCTTCCCATGAATCCGCATGTGCTGCATACCCTGGGGGTGGCGCTGCTGCGCAACGGCAACCTGGAGGAGAGCCGGAAAAACCTGACGACCGCGCTGCAACTCATGCCGGGCGACCCCGCGCTGCTGCTCGATTACGGCGAACTGCTCATCACGCTCGGCGACACCGAGGGCGGCCGCCGCCACATCGAAAGCGCCCTCGCCAATACCCGCGCGCTGGACCTCGATTTCGACCGCCAGGCCGAAGCCGAAGCCCTGCTTGCGAAACAGCATAAATAGTAAGCACATACACATAAGCAGATCATTACACCGCCGACCGAAGGTCTCCCCCCTGTTTGGTTGGTCTCCTGCATGTCCGCCGTAGCGGTCCGCAAAGGCGAGACCGTGCCCCCAAATTCCACATTCCCCATTCCCCATTCCTCACTCCGCATTCCGCACTCCCCATTCCGCATTCCCCATTCCCCATTCCCCATTCCCCATTCCTCACTCCGCATTCCGCACTCCCCATTCCGCATTCC
>CAZLII010000072.1:0-11306 GCA_964559065.1 uncultured Nitrospirales bacterium
GGGCTTTGGCGGCCCGCTTGGGGATTGCGGTTCAAAACATGACGTTGTTTGACCGCGCGCTGACACATGCTTCGGTGGTGGCGGAAGCGAACACGCCGCTGCGGGATTATGAGTCGCTGGAATTTCTGGGGGATGCGGTGCTGGGTTTGGCGGTGGCGGATTATCTTTTCGCGAAGTATCCCGACCGGACGCCGGGTGAATACAGCCGGATGCGGGCGGGGGTGGTAAGCCGCCGCAGCGTGGCGCGGGTGGCGCGTGAATTGGACATCGCGCCGGCCATTCGGCTGGGCAAGGGCGAAGAGCATTCCGGAGGCCGGCAGCGGGCCGCGCTGGTGGCGGATTGTCTGGAGGCGTTGATCGGCGCGGTCTATCTGGATTGCGGCTGGGAGGCGGCGCAGGATTTTGTGACGCGATCGTTTCTACGTGAATTGCAGCGCGCCTGCGGCGAGGAGGAAGTCTGGGATTTCAAGTCCCGCCTGCAAAACTATTGCCAGGCGGAGCGGATTGCGCTGCCGGAGTTCAAGGTAATCCGGTCCGAGGGACCCGATCACCGAAAAGAGTTTGAAGTGGAAGTGTGGGTTCGAGGCCACCCCCTGGGTCGCGGAAGGGGCTCGAACAAAAAGGAAGCGGAGCAGAACGCCGCGCGTGAGGCCTTGGATCGCGTAGGACTCCACTATGGCCAAAGTGTCGGCGAAGCGACAAAGAAAGGAGAAGAGACGTAATTATGGACCGGTTCTTATGGGTGTCCGGAATAGCGAGCCTTTGCGCGCTGGGATTTGTGGCGTATTTGGCGTCATACGTACTCTCGAAGCCGCAGGGCACAGAGAAAATGGCGGGCTTGTCCAAATCCGTGCAACAGGGTGCAGCGGCATTTCTGAAACGCGAGTACTCCTGGGTGTCGGCATTTGTCCTCGTGATTTTCCTGCTTCTGTCACTGGTCGGCGTGCTCAAGCCGGAAATCGGCCTGAGTTACAAGACGGGCATTGCGTTCATCTGCGGCGCTGTGGCCAGTGCGCTTGCCGGCACGTTGGGCATGGCCATTGCCACGCGCTCGAATGCCCGCACCGCGGCGGCAGCGGAGAGCGGCGGCGTGAAATCCGCTTTGGATGTCGCCATCAGCGGCGGCGCAGTCATGGGTTTGGGCGTAGTCGGCATCGCGCTACTGGGCCTGATAATCGTTTACAAGATATTTGAAGGCAATCCTGTCATCGTCAACGGATATGCCATGGGCGCGTCATTGGTGGCGCTGTTTGGCCGCGCCGGCGGCGGCATCTTCACCAAGGGCGCCGATATGGGCGCCGACTTGGTGGGCAAGGTCGAGGCGGGTATTCCTGAAGACGATCCGCGCAACCCCGCCGTGATCGCCGATAATGTCGGGGACAACGTCGGCGATGTGGCCGGCCTCGGCGCCGACCTGCTTGAATCCTATGTGGCGTCGATCATCGCATCGTTGGCGGTCGCCATGACCATCACAGCGGCCGTTGGCACGAATGGCGCCGAATTTGTGCGCGCCTTCCCATTCTTTGCCGCCAGTATCGGGATTTTCGCCTCGATTATCGGCGTCATGTATGTCAAAATCTTTGCAAAATCAAATCCGCAAAGCGCACTCATGATGGGCACCTACGTGGCGGCTGTGCTGGCCATCGTGGGGGTCTTCGCTTACGCATATCTTAAAGGCAACAATTTCGTGCTCGGGGGCGTGGAACATGGATGGTATAGCCCCGCCGTTGCATGCATGATTGGCGTTATCGCAGGCATGGCTGTTGGGTTTACCAGTGAATATTTCACATCAGGAAAATTCAAGCCTGTCCAGAAACTGGCTGAACGCTGTCAGACCGGCCCCGCCATCGCCGTCACCGAAGGCACCGCAGTTGGCATGCAAAGCACGGCCCTTCCCGTCATTGTACTGGCGTTGGCCGTGCTCGGCGCGTATCATTTTGCCGGCGTCTATGGCGTCGCCATCGCGGCCTTGGGCATGTTGGCCACCACGGGCATGGTCGTCGCCGTGGACGCATACGGACCCATTGCGGACAATGCGGGCGGCATCGCCGAGATGGCCCATCTTGATCCTTCCGTGCGCAAAATTACGGACAACCTGGACGCGGTGGGCAACACCACGGCGGCCATCGGCAAGGGCTTCGCTATCGGTAGCGCGGCCTTTGCGGCCATAGGACTGCTGAGCGCGTTTATGCTTTCCGCCGGAATTCAGGCGGTGAGCATCTCCGATCCGCAGATTCTCGCCGGTATCCTGGTTGGCGCCATGCTACCCTTCTTCTTCTCTTCGATGCTGTTTCGCGCGGTTGGCAAATGCGCCGACACGATGATTATGGAGGTGCGTCGTCAGTTTCGGGAAATCCCCGGTCTGAAAGAGGGCAAGGAAGGCGTCATGCCTGACAGCACCACATGCGTGAGCATTGCCACCCAAGGCGCCATCAACGGCATGCTGCTGCCCGGCGGCATGGCCATCCTGACCCCGATCGTCATCGGCTTGGTCATGGGCCCGGAAGGCTTGGCGGGGGTGCTCGTCGGCGCAATTGCAACAGGCGTCATGCTCGGCATTCAGACCGCCAACTCCGGCGGCGCGATGGACAACGCCAAAAAGTATATCGAAGAAGGCCACTTTGGCGGCAAAGGCTCCGACGCGCACAAGGCGGCGGTCGTCGGCGACACCGTCGGCGATCCGCTCAAGGACACCGTCGGCCCGTCCATCAACATCCTCATCAAGTTGATGTGCGTCATTTCGCTCGTGTTCGCGCCGCTGTTCATTTAGCTGCTACTCGCTCTCCCCTGTAATATCAAGGGCCTCCAGCAACCGCTGGAGGCCCTTTCTTTGCTTCGACCGCGCTGCGTTTCTCCCGTCCGATCGGTCCGATCGGTCTGATCCGTCTGATCCGTCTGATCCGTCCGACAAGGAGCCGAGAAACCGACATGTCACTTCACGCGCGGCGGCGGGCCGCAATGGCCAGAAATCCCGCCAGCGCAAGCAATCCTGCCAACCCTGCCGCCGGTAGTTTGGCGAAGCCGCCGGTGACATAGGCCAATCCGTCCGCAATCGCGGTAATCTGGCCCGTGACGGGGTTGTAGATGGCGCTGGCATAGGAATACATGCCGCTGGGGTCCAGTGTCTCGATCACGACCCCCGTGTCCGGGTCCACGATCTGCACGCCCCCCGGCAAGCCCCAGCCGAAAGCGCCGCTGATGACCAATCGGCCATCCGGCGTGATGCCGTTTACGCCGCCGTTGAAATATGCGCCCGGCGCGCCGATCAGCACGCCGTCGCCAGCCCAATCCAGCGTACCGCCGGTTTCGTAGGCGTTGACCAGGGCGGCGGCGGAAAAGGCGCGCAGTTCGAGGGTGGCTGCGTCCATCGCGTACAGGCGGTCCCGTGCGTGGTCCACCGCCAGCGCGGCGGAATAGCCGGGTTTCTGGATCGCCGTTTCGCCCTTGGGTGGCGCTGGTTTGTACAGCACCGGCGCGGGCGCCGATTTGGCGTCGCGCAGGTCATGCACCACAATCACGCTGTTCATCCAATCGCCCGCGCCCGCGTCAATCGCCACCAGGTCCTCGGTGAGAAACGCGGCGGCGTAATGCGGCAGCACGGCTGCGACCGCGTCCGGCGCATAATCGCGCGGAGATGCCGGGTCAAAGCGATAGATACGGTCCAGCCAGGGGTCCGCCCCCCAGCCGCCCGCGCCCAGCAGCGCCGTCCGGCCGCTCGGCGACAACACGAGAAAGGCGGGGTCGCCTTCATAACCCTGTGCTTTCAGTGCAAACCCGTCCACTTGGGCCCAGTCCTGCACATAAACCCCATCGCCGGCCCAGAGCAGCAGCCGTCCGTCGGGCAGCGCCGCACCCACCACGCCATAGCGTTCGGGCGACGGGAAGTTCTCATACCGTTGAAATGCTTGGCCGTGCGCGGCGAGCGCCGTCAGCATCGCCGCCACCATCAATGACACTGTTGTTGGAATACCCTTTTTCATCGAGGTTCCCTTTCGATTTTCCGGAGTATGCTCCGGCGTTGAATTGCCAGTCATCGAAGGGGAAAAGCAGGCAGGAAGAGATAATTTCAGGAGGGATCATCCGTCCCTGCGGCAACTTTTCCGCGAAATTGCTACAGCGAAAACGGCGTCAGACAGGTTTTCTGGCTTCCGGATCATCCTACCGGCCACCCCTTCCCATCCCCGGCGGGACAGTGGGTTCCGCGTGGCCTTCGTCCCCGGTCACAGCAGCGCGACTGCGACGGATTTGCACCGTGCTTCCCTCGTTCTGAGACCGTCCGGCGAAGCGATGCCGCTTTTCTCATCCCTCCTTTCCACTCGTTGCGCTTCGCATGCGACGGGACGGAGTATAGCGCACGGAAAACCCAAAAGCAATGTGAAATACAGTGTGATGGAGAGGGAATGATGAAATCGGTGTGGCGCGGATTGGACATTTTGTCGTCTGGAACGTTATAGGGGGTGGAGACTTTCGCGAAAGGGTTCCAAGCCACGACGGGAGACAGTTTCAATGGACACACCCTCCCACACGGAATGGGTGCGGGCGGCCCTGGAAGCGCATGAGCAGCGCCTGCTGCGCTATGCCTTTCGGCTGACCCGGAATGCGGACACGGCGCGCGATGTGGTGCAGGACACTTTCCTGCGCTTGTGCGCCGCTGACCAAGGCGCCATCGAAGGCTATGTCCTTCCTTGGCTCTACCGGGTCTGCCGCAACCGCGCCCTGGATGTGATGAAAAAGGAGCAGCGCATGGAACCGATGGACAGCGAGCGATTGGCGCGACAGCCCGATCCTGCCCCTGCACCGGGCGCGGTGTTGGATGAGCGGGAACGGGTCGCGCTGGTCATGAAAACCCTGGCGGAATTGCCGGACAAGCAACAGGAAGTGTTCCGCCTCAAATTCCAGGATCAGTTGAGTTACAAAGAAATCAGCGAGGTGACCGGGTTTCAGGTGCATAACGTCCGGTACCTGCTGCACACCGCCCTCAAGCGGGTGCGCGAAACGCTTGCGGACCGGGCCGAACCGGTCCAGGCGTCCTGAAAGGAGCGCATATCATGGAACTGAACAAAGAAGACCCGCGGTTGATGGATTATGTGCTGGGCGAACTCGATGCGGATGAAGCCCGCGCTATTGAGAATGCCCTGCAACTGCCGCAAAACGCCGAGGCGTTGCGGGAGGTCGAGGCGCTGCGCGGCGCGGTCCGGATGGCCGTCACAGCGATGAAAAAAGACGCGCAGGAAGTCCCTGAAGGACTGAGCCGAACCCAGCGTGAAAACGTACTCGCGCAAGCGGCGCACCCCGTCACCCCGATGCTCCGGCGTCCCATCTGGCGACAAGCCAGATGGCTCGCCGCTGCGGCCGCCGTTGTGTTTTGCGCCGCCGCCGTGCTGTACAGCGCACCGAGACTCGCTGAGCGCGCGCAAATCCGTATGGCCGCCGATAAGGCGGAACAGGCAGAGATTGCCGCGCTTCATGAGCGGCTTGACCGACTCGGTTATTTTGGCATGGAGCGCTACCTCATTACAGACCTCAACGCCCCAAGACCAACTTCCCTTATCAGCGAATTTGATCTTCAAGATGCTGAGGACCGCGCTTCTCTCGCAAGACGCCTGGATGAAATCGAGGCGACGCCCAGCCATGGCCGCACAGTGCCACAAACGGCGGACGGCCCACCGTCTCCCGCGAAAGCCTCTGAAAAGCAGGCCGCGGCTGCTACTCCACAAGTCCCATCAGACTTGGCGGACCACTTGGATTCGCTGGGGTACCATTTGACAGAAGGGTCATCTCCGCCTCCCGAACCTGTGCCGATGCCAATCGAGGCACGCAGACGAACGGAGGAACGCTCGCTGCGCGATGTGAACGGACTTCCCGTGGGTACAATGAGCGGGGTAGCGCTTCCTGCCCAAAAAAGAAAAGAACAAACGCAGGCATTTGAGTATTTGACGAATGAGTCGGCCCAGACGGTAAGAGACTTCCACACCACGCCAACGCAATCCCAGTATTACCCCGGCGGGGAACGCTATACGGAAATTGTGGAGCGCCCCTTCACGCGGGCGGATGAAGCGCCGCTCTCGACCTTCAGCCTGCACCCGGACACCGCCGCCTACACCAATGTCCGCCGCTTCCTGCAGCAGGGCCAGCGGCCGCCGAAAGATGCCGTGCGCATCGAGGAGTTGATCAACTATTTCGACTACTCGTATCCGCAGCCCGACGGCAGGCATCCGTTCTCGGTGAACATTGAGGTGGGGTCGTGTCCCTGGGCGCCGGGGCAGTTGCTGGCGAAGATTGGGGTGCAGGGCCGCCGGGTGGACCAGGAGGAACGGCCGGCGGCAAACCTGGTCTTCCTGATTGACGTGTCAGGCTCCATGAGCGCGCCCAACCGGCTCCCGCTGGTCAAGGAATCGCTGAAGGCGCTGGTGGATGAACTCCGGCCCGATGATCGCGTCGGCATTGTGACCTATGCCGGGAACAGCGCGATTGCATTGCGCTCCACCGCCGTCGGCAAGGGCCGCGACAGCATCCTCCGCGCCATTGAGATGCTCCAGGCAGGCGGCAGCACGCACGGGAGCGCGGGCATTCAGGACGCCTACGCCATGGCGCAGCGGAATTTCCTCAAGGAGGGGATCAACCGGGTGATTCTGGCGACGGACGGCGACTTCAACGTGGGCGTTCAAAGCCGCGAAGGACTTCTGGCGCTCATCGAGGAAAAACGGCAGACCGGCGTCTTTCTCACCGTCCTGGGCTACGGCATGGGCAACCTGAAGGATGGCACGCTGGAACTGCTCGCGTCGAAGGGCAACGGCAATTACGCGTACATTGACACCTATCGCGAAGCGCGCCGCGTGCTCATCGAGCAACTCAGCGGCACGCTCATGACCATCGCAAAAGATGCGAAGATTCAGGTTGAGTTCAACCCCGCTCAGGTGCGCGCTTACCGGCTTATCGGTTTTGAAAACCGCATGCTCGCCGCACGCGATTTCCACGACGACACCAAGGATGCGGGTGAAATCGGCGCGGGGCACTCGGTTACTGCGCTCTACCAGATCGTGCCGCACGGCGTTGCCATTGAACCCGGTGTGGACCCGCTGCGCTACCAGGAAGCGGAGACGCCCCCCAAGCCGGAACCGGCGCGCCAGGGCGAGATGATGTTCGTCAAACTGCGCTATAAACAGCCCGATCAGGACGCCAGCGAACTGCTGCAAATCCCGGTGGCCGCACAGGCGGCTTCGCTGAACGAGACCACTTCGGATTACCGCTTTGCAGCGTCCGTCGCCGGGTTTGGACTGCTCCTGCGCGATTCAGCCTATAAGGGCGAAACGACCTATGACATGGTCCGTCAAATGGCGGCCGCCGCACTGAACAACGATGCCCGGCGCGAAGAGTTTCTTGATCTTGTCGTCACCGCAAAAACCCTTGCCGGGCAATAGACGCGAAAGATTCCACACCATACAGCATAGCCCGCCGGCATCTGCCACGCCGCCGGGCTATGCTTTTCAATGCGGTAAGACTGCCGCAAGACCGCTGTAACCCTATCCCCATCGGCGCGTTCTGTGTTACCCTTGTTGCATGAAAGAACACGCAACAATTCTTGTTCTGGGGGCTTACGGTCTGGCTGGGCGCGCTATCGTGGAACGCCTTCTTCAGAAGACGCCCTATAGGATTATTGCAGCGGGGCGCGATTCGGCAAAGCTGCATGCCTTGCTCGCTGGATTGGAAAGCGGGAGGCCCCGTCCGTGCGTGCTGGATGCGCTCGATTCTTCAGCCTTGCGGAACGTTTGCCTGGAATCTGATTTTGTGATCAATGCGGTGGGGCCCTTTGCCCGGAACGGGGCGGCCATTGCCCGGATGGTGTTGGAGTCCGGAAAACCGTATCTGGATTGCGCCAACGAACAGCAGCATTATCACTGCCTTGAAGGGCTGGCTGGAATGGCGGTTCAGCGAAATCTTCCCATGATCACCGCCGCAGGCGCCATTCCAGGACTGTCCACCCTGTTAGCCGCGCAATTTCCAAAGCATGCGCGCATGGAGTGCTGCTGGGTCCAGTTGCGGCATGCCTATGCGGATTCTGGGCATGCCTCCATCATGGGCGGTATCCTTGAAGCGTTGTCGCAACCGGTAACCTTGGTGTCTGGCCAGTTATCCCCCATTGCATTGGGCAAATCAGTCAAAACGTTTGATTTCCCCGCGCCTTTTGGCCGCAGACAATGCTTGGAGTTGCCAACCATTGACGCGCTGACCCTTCCCAAACACGTTCAGTGGCGGGAGTACCATACCTGGTTCTATCTCGGGGAGATGCCGCTGTGGCTTCTGAACGTGGTACGTTTGTTACAGCCTCAACGCCGCGCTTGGGCCTATCGGGCGATAGAGGCCGTGATGCGCCGCATCAATACGCGCGATACAGCAAAAGCCATTGCGTCGGGCGTTGGCCCGGAAGCGATGCTCATGGTTTCCGCTTCTGAAGAAGGACGCAGCCAATCACGCCGCATGATGTTTGTGGATGGCGCGGCGGCAACGGCATGTCTTCCTGTACATTTGGCGCACATGTATCTATCCGGAAAAATAGGAACAACGGGCCTGCTGACACCGATTGATATCATCGCGCCGGATACATTGAATGCAATCGTGCAAGATATATTGCTGGACCCAATTCAGGATTTGAATCCGCTGTAATATCCGCGTTTTCGGAGAAACAATCTGAATCGCTTCGATGAGCACATATCCTATTAAGTTGCTTTGTTCAGCGGCGCAGCACGCCGCACCACCATTGATGACGAATTTTTGCGCATGCGAATATGCGCTAATGGAATAAGTATCAGGGGGCCGGTGCGGATTCGATGAATTTCAGGCTCTCGTCTATCAGAATCTCCCCCATCATCTCGTGGAGAGAGGTAGCGGAGATGTACACATAGACCTTGAAACTGCTGTAGTCCACCTTGGTGAGAATATACCCCAAGGCGTCATTGGTGAGGCCGAAGAGAAGATTGTGGCGGCCCCGCGTACTTTTCGCCGCGCGCGGAAGAGGTCGTCGCAGGGTTGCGCGAGTACAGGAAACGGCCGCGGCTCCGGGGGCTGTCTGTTCACAAGGCCATTGAGGAGGGACGGCGTTGAATCCCGCCTTTGTCGTGGACTGTTCGGTGATTATGGCCTGGTGTTTCGCCGATGAAACCGAGCCGGGGGCCGAGAAGGCGCTTGACCGCCTTAAACAGGAGTGGGCAATCGTACCCGCGTTGTGCCCCATCGAGGTGGTGAACGTGCTTCTGGTCGCTGAGCGCAGGAAGCGCATCACTTCGGAATCGTTACAGAAACTGTTGGCTTTTGTTGCAGCACTGCCGATTGCGACTGACGCCGAAATGCCGCTGGCGCGAATGCCGGCGCTGGCAGCCTTGGGACGCAGTCTGGACGTCAGTGCGTATGGCACGGCCTATATCGAATTGGCGATGCGGCTCGGTCTGCCTCTGGCCACCCTGGACCGTCGCATGCAAAAGGCTGCACAACAATCAGGGGTGACACTGCTATTGCAGTGACAGGCGAGTGTCCATCCCGGGCATGCCCGGTGATCAGTCCACGCCCTCTGCGGCGATCAGTTCGTCGTAGAATTCCACGATGCTGCGGGAATTGTTGCCGCCGATGGAGGCTTTGACGAAAGCGAGCGCGGCGCGGGGGTGCTTGTTGAGGCTGCCGGTGATCATGTAGGGCAGTTCGTAGCCCCACTTGAGTTCGGTCTGCATCTTCATGAAGTACTTTTCCGCAAGCGCCAGCACAGGCCCCAGCCGGAACTTGGGATTCTTCAGAAAAGACAACAGCAGTTCGGTGGTGCAGTTGCCGCCGGCGCGGCCCATGCCGTAGATGGAGCCGTCCACATAGTTGATGTTCTTGATGATGCCTTCGATGGTGTTGGCAAAAGCGAGTTGCTGGTTGTTGTGGCAGTGGATGCCGAGTTCCTTGCCGGGGAGTTTGGCCCGGTACTTGTCGGCGAGGTAATGGATTTGCTCGGAGTAGAAATACCCGAAACTGTCCACCAGATACACCACGTCAACATTGGTTTCGGCGAGTTGGTCCAGCGCCTCGTCGAGGTCCGGTTCCAGGTTGGTGGATACGGCCATGATGTTGCAGGTGACCTCGTAGCCGAGGTCTTTGATGTGTCGGATCATGTGGATCGCCTTGTCAATATCCTTGACATAGGTCGCCACGCGGTACATGGAGACGATGGACTGGTCCGCCGGTACGATGGCGCCGTAGTCGGTGCGTCCGACATCGCACATGACGGAGATTTTGGTGTCGCATTTGAATGCGACTTCCCGAAGGTCTTCCTCATCGCAAAACCGCCAGGGGCCGGATTCCTTGGGCGAAAACATCTTCTTGTCGGCGCGATATCCGAGTTCGACGTAATCTACCCCCGCATCCGCCAATCCCTGAAACACTTCCCGCACCATTTCTTTGGAGAATTCCCAGTTGTTCATGAGTCCGCCGTCGCGAATGGTGCAATCCAATACCTTGATCTGCGGTCTGTACATGCGATGTTCCTCTCTGCAATATGGTTGATTACGGCCTTTTTCTGATCGCTTCGCCCCGCTGTCATACCCGAATAACATAGCATACACGCGGAAAAAGGCGTTGTCAAATCTTTTGGCCCCTGAAAGAGAGGACTTGCATCTATTTGGTGCTTGTACTATAATGAAATCATAAAATCGCACCAACTGGTTTGGAGTGTCTCATGGGGGATAAGATGGAAAAGGCAGGCGCTCCCGAAAACCATTCCGATATCCGGCGCTTGCGTCTATTGGCATTGGTCCCGCTTTGCTGGGTATTCTTTTTCTCTATCTTGCCCGACTTTCTGATGCGCGTCACCGGGAACAGGATTCCGTGGCTGAGCGCCACCGCCTCAAGCATCAGCATCATCCTGGTCTGTGCGTACACAGGCTACCTGCTCATTAAGGCCCGCAGTGATCGCGCTACTCCGCTTCTTGTCCTGGTGGGCGTCTTGTTGCTCGTTATCTCCCAATCCTTCAGGATTTCCCTGTCAGTGGGATTTCTGGACAATTTCGGCATTCGCGATTGGGACAGCGAGTTGCGCGCGCTCGACAACTTTCTCAATGGCGTGGGAATCATGATGGTTTCGCTGGCCTTTTTTTATACGATTATCGCGGTCCTGGCGTCGCGGCAGCAACTCCTGACCGAGCATGCGCGGCTTACGGCGGAGGTTGCACGGCGGGAGCGAACGGAAACCAGTCTTCGCGAGCGCGAGGCGCTCCTGCAGGGGATTGGCGCGTCGGCGCTCGATGCGATCATCGTGATGGACAATGCGGGCCTTG
>CAZLII010000073.1:0-11263 GCA_964559065.1 uncultured Nitrospirales bacterium
GGCGGTCCGGCGCGTCGCGCGGCGTACTCAAACAGCATGGCGGCCTGCCCCTCATAGGCGTTGCGCATGCGAAGACCGCAGATCGCCGCCGCGCCGTCGAAAAGGCGTCCGACGCTGCTGGTCATCGGCGCATTCACCCCGCGTTCCAGCATCCGGCGGATGGCCTTGCGCTCATCTGCCTCAAACGCGCGCCTCGGCGCGTGGTCCGCGCGTTCGGCGGAATCGCCGCCCCAGAGCGCATACAAAAGCCCCAGCGCCGCGCGGCGCGGTTCGCGCACCGCCGCATCGCCGCCGGGCAGCGGAAACCGGCGCATGCGCGCCACGCGGACATGGCCGTCACGGTCGGCGCGCAAAAACTCGCCCCCCCAGACCGTGCCGTCGGGACCATGGCCGGTGCCGTCCCACGCCACGCCCAGCACCGGCCCCGACAGGCCATGCTCCGCCATGCACGCGAGGATATGCGCGTAATGGTGCTGCACCTCGATGACCGGCAGACCCAGGCTGCGCGCATGGCGCGCGCTCAGGTAATCCGGGTGGCTGTCGCAGGCGACCTGCACAGGATCAATCGCGTAGAGACGGCACAGCGCCGCCGCCGCTTCGAGAAAAGCGTCGAACGCCTGCGTCGTTTCCAGGTCGCCGATGTGCTGGCTGAGAAAAACCAGGTCCTGCTTCGACACGGCCACGGTATTCTTTAAGTGCCCGCCGAAGGCCGCCGTGGGCGGACCATCTTCGCCCACGCGGACCGGCAACGGCGCATACCCCCGCGCACGCCGCAACAGCGCCGCCCGCCCGCGCACGACGTGCGCGATGGAATCGTCCGCATGCCGCACGATGGGCCGGTCATGGACCAGGAAACACTCCGCGATGCCCCGCAACCGGCGCAACGCCTCGTGCTCGTCAATGCAGATCGGCTCTTCGCTCAGGTTCCCGCTCGTGGCCACCACGGGAAAACCGACCATTTCCATGAGCAGATGATGGAGCGGGGTGGCGGGGAGCATGACGCCGAGGCGCGGCGCGCCGGGGGCCACCTCTTCCGCAATCGCCGTGGCATCCGCGCGGCGCGCCAGCAACACGATGGGACATTCCGGCGATTTTAGGAGACGGCGTTCCACATCGCCGACCGCGCAGTCCTCCAACACGCGGTCCAGACCGGGATACATCATGGCGAACGGCTTTTCCTCGCGTCGTTTCCGGTCGCGCAGGCGCAGCGCCGCATCGCGGTTCCGCGCATCCGCCATGAGATGAAAGCCGCCGAGTCCTTTCACTGCGACGATGCGCCCATCGCGAATCGCCGCCGCCGCATCCGCCAGCGCCTGGTCCCGCTCGCTGCGCGTCTGTCCGTCCGCATCCCACAAGGTCAACTGCGGCCCGCATGCCGGACACGCCACCGGCTGCGCATGAAAGCGCCGGTCGCGGGGATTCTCGTATTCCGCCCGGCAGTCCGCGCACATCGCAAAACGTTTCATCGCGGTGTTGGGCCGGTCATAGGGAAGCCGTTCCAGAATCGTAAAACGCGGCCCGCAATGGGTGCAGTTCAGGAACGGATAGCGATAGCGCCGGTCTGTTGGGTCGCGCATTTCCCGCAGACAATCCGCGCAGGTCGCGATGTCGGCCATGATCAACGCCGCCGGGTCCCCCGACGCATCGCTCTGGCGAATTTCAAAGCCGTCGCCGCCCTGCGGCGGGACAGGTTCGGTTTCGATGCGGTTAATGATGGACAGGGGCGGCCGGCGTTCCGGCAAATCCCTAAGGAATGCCTCCACCCGCGCCGCCTCCCCCTCCGTTTCCACCACAACCCCCTGCGGGGTGTTGATCACAAAACCCGACAGGCCGAATTCCGACGCCAGCAAATAGACATAGGGACGGAACCCGACCCCCTGCACCGCCCCCCGGATATGCGCCCGCACCCGTACCGGATTCAATGCGCCTTCCCCTTTGCTTTTGTTGTGGCCGGTCTCCTGCGCGTCCGCCGTAGCGTCTCGCGAAGGCGGGACCGCGCCACCTTTCCGACCGAAGGTCTCCACCTGCAATTCCCTCGTTGCGCTACACGGTTCGCGGAGGCAATTATTTGGAGTGCGCCGTTTGTTCGGCGCTTTGGCTGGGTTTTCCAAGCCATTTTGCTCTATCAAGCCAAAGCGCCGAACAAACGGCGCACTCCAAATCAGCGTCAGCCCTTATGGAGACCATATTCAACATACATGATCAGCGCGTCTCATTACCGACCGAAGGTCTCCATAATGCCTATGAAATAGGTCCCTTAACATGCCATGGAGACCGGCCACAACAGGAAGCCGTAGCGGATTCAATGCGCCTTCCCCTTTGCCGCAACCGCCGCTGCCATCTCCCGGAGCCACGCGACCCAGGCGTCCACGCCGTCTCCCGTCCGGCAGGACACGTCCAGAATCAACACGCCGGGATTCAGCCGCCGCACCGTATCGCGGAAGAACGCCATGTCAAAATCCACATACGGCAGCAAATCCGCCTTGTTCAACACCACCAGGTCCGCGCCCCGGAAGAGTTTCGGATACTTGGCGGGTTTGTCGTGTCCCTCGGTGACGCTGACCACCGCGACCCGCTTGTCCTCGCCCAGATCAAAGCCCACCGGGCACACCAGGTTGCCCACGTTTTCGATCAGCAGGATGTCCAGGGCGTCCAGGTCCAAGTCGCCCAGCGCGCGCCCGACGAGGTTCGCCTCCAGGTGACAACCGCCGTCGGTGTTGATCTGCACGACCGGCGCGCCGCACGCTGCGATGCGCTCCGCGTCCAGCGTCGTGTCCGGGTCGCCTTCAATAACGCCGATGCGCGGGACGCCGCCGCAATGTCGCAGCGCCGCCTCGATCAATGAGGTCTTGCCCGACCCCGGCGCGCTCATCATGTTGACGCAGGCCACCCCCGCCACACGCAACCGCTTCCGCACCCCCTGCGCCAACTCATCGTTGACCTTCATCACCTTCTGAACCAGTTTAATTTCCATGTTCGACTTCCCGCGTTTCCAGCGATGTCTCGCGCAGCGTCACGCTCTGAATGATAAGTTCCTCGCCGCGCAGGACCCTGCCGCCCGCCGCGCCGCAGGACGGGCAAACCCAGAACATGTCCTCCGGCGTGAATTCACTGCCGCACGCCTCGCAGGCGATCAGCGCGGCGGTTTCGCGCCATTCCAGCACGGCGTCTTCCGCCGGCGTGCCGCTTTTCGCCGCGTCAAACGCGAACGCCAGCGCCTCCGGCACGACCTGTTGCAGCGCGCCAATCTCCACGACGATACATTCCACCGGCAGCCCGCCGTGCGCTTCCGCCGCGCCGAGCGCGCTTTCAAGAATACGCTCCGCCAGACTGAATTCATGCATTGCCGTCATGCTCCGCGCTATGAACCACATTCTAGCGGTTTTTTGGGCGATAATGCGAGGCTCTTGCAAAATCTGCTGTGATCCAACGTGGCACGGGCATCCTGCCCGTGTTTCATGGGCGGGACGCCCATGCTACGGGAGGTTTTCCCGCTGTGGCGCGGCTAGGAGACCGGCCACAACAGGTAGCGGGTTCCGGGGAATTTTCCCCAGAACCCGCCATGTCTTAACGATGACTTCTGTCAGTTCTTCAACTGACGGATGGATTACCCGGCGATGCCGATGGTGACCGCCATGGTCCGGCTGACCAAGCCATTTCCGGGATAGCGCCTGAAGTCCACGTGGCCGTCCAGGTACAACGTATTCACGCCGCCCGGAACGTGGTTGTACTGCTCAACACTTGTGGACACCAGATCGGCGCATATCTCGATTTCACTTTGGGCCTTGGCGGTCGCCGCGGGATTATTGATGTCGGTAATCAGGAAGCGCTCAATGCCTTCCCGCAATCGGTAAATCGTTAATCCACTCAGATCGCCTTTGAGGTCATTGTCCGTCACAGAAAAATCTGTGCTGCCTCCAAGCACACTCAAACAATCCACCACTTGTGAGGAGACGAACTCACCAGTGAATTCAGGTCCTCCAACCCACTCGGCGGGAACGTCTCCCACATCTGCTTTGTCCAATACGTAGCCAACATAGTAATACGATTCATCGGCCGCAGGCTGTCCAGCGGCGGGGCCATCATTGGGCAGACTGTAATGCCGGCACGGCACAGCCAGGATGCTTTCGCCGGTGGCGGGATTCACAAACTCACCCGGATCCGATTCAGAGGGACATATCAAGATATTGTGGTCAGTGAGATATTCCGGGTAAATCTGCGGGATGTATGCGAAATAATAGGTTGCGCCGCGGTTCCCGACAAGCACCGGCCACTCGCTCGAGTGAAGACCAGAGGTCCATCCAGTCCGGCAATCTATGCCCGGTCCAAAAGAAAACTCCGCAACTGTCGGGTATTTCTCACCTGGGCTTTCATTGGCATACATCTTGAACACCAGCCCTATCTGTTTCAGATTGTTCTGGCAACTCGAACGCCGGGCCGCTTCGCGCGCCCGCGCCAGCGCCGGCAGCAGAATGGCCGCCAGGATACCGATGATGGCAATGACCACCAGAAGTTCAATCAGTGTAAAACCTTTGGATTTCATGTGTTCATCCTCCTTCATGATACTTTGAATGCTCTCGTTACCCTGCATGGAAATGCATGTATGTTTCCTTTCTCACCTCCCTTCCCGAATCGCCCAAGTCACTCCAATGCCTTACATTATACACAAGTCAATTGATTTTTACCATAATCTTTTTCTCAAAAGCAAGCACAAGCCCACTGGAGGCATTTGCGAAATGGGTATTCCTGACGCCGACACCATCAAGAATCCCGGATATTTCCCCTTCGCATGCAAGAAAACAGCCCATTTCGCAAATGCCTGTACTGCGAGAAAAAATGTCCAAGAAAAATGAAAAAATACAATGCATAGCCGGTAGTAATCTATATAGACCTTTCGATATTACCTTTGGGGTAGAACCGGAAGACAAAAGCGTCTTCCAGCGTTTCGTAATGTGAAATTTCCGGACAGGCGCTGATGCGTCCATAAACGAGGTCGGTGACAAAATCACCGAAGTGGGCGCACCATTGCGTCTCAAACGCGGGTTCGGGGGGAAGACCCGCCCGGATAACGATGAAGACATTGCGATATCGGTGGCGGTTTTTTCTGAGAAAAGAATGCAGGTCGTCGTATTGGAAATGCCTTTCCTTAATATCCCAAGGCATAAAGCACAGGGATTGTCGGAACCCGCAGAACAGCGGGATGTCCATGGTGGCATCGCCGATGATCAGGTCTTCTTCCGTGGTGTTCGCGCAAATCCATCGGAGTCTTTCGGACAATTCCAGTCGGCTGGCCATTGTTTGGGGGGTGCTGCGCACGGCAGCGATTCCTTCCCTGCCGAGGGCGGCCACCGCAAGCAGGAATCCGATGGCGCACCAAAGCGTCTCTTTACCCCCGAACACGGAACGAATCAGCACGGCCGCCAGCAGCGTCAGCGGAATGATTGCCGGCGCCAAGAGGCGCACCCCAAGGGGATCGGCTTCATACATGCTCCGATGAGCGATCAGAAATACTAGATACAGCAGGCACCATAAAGACAGCAGGCGGAATCCGCATCGGCGGAAAGCGCATCGCAGCGCCGCCCAGCGTTTGCCGAAAAGGAGCACGGAAACAATCAGCGCCGCCGCAATGATGACCAGCGTCACCTGCGTTTCCGAGGAGACCGTTTCGAGGGGCAGATAATGACCGAAGATGGCATGCGCGGCATACCTGCAATTCTCCATCCATCCCGTGCTGGACGGCGGCCGCGCGGGTCCGAACAGGTTCCCGGAATATGCCCAGTTCCGCGCCAATACGGGCGCTGCGGCGGCCATGAATCCGATGGCATAGGCGGCATATCGCTTCGCCATGCTTCGGCAATCGCGATGATTCCAGTATGCGGCGAATCCAATCGCTGCGGCGGGAAGAAAGGCGTAGCGCGCGGCGAAGGCCAGTCCGAAACACAACCCTGCGAAGGCCGCTACCGGCAGGCGGCAGGATTTTTCGTGGACCAGGATCAGGCATCCGGCCAGGAAGAACGCCAAGGCCGTGGTTTCACTCCAGGCGTGGCCGCCAATGTGACGCAACGCAAGCAGATGCATCAGCAGGGCCGCGCCAAGCATCCCCGCCCCCGCCCCGCCGACCTTTCGCGCCAGCCCCCATGCGCACAACAAGGCAACACCGGCAAACAGGGCGCTGATCCCCAACCCTGCATACACCCCCGGCACGCCCAGTGCATGAAGGCCGGCGATCAGCATTGGATAAAGCGGCGCCCAGATCACCATCGGCGGCAGCCGGTCAGCCGCTTCCATGTGATCGGCGCGATGCGTCATCCGATGCGAATGCGACAAGCCCCTGCCCTGCGCCAGATTCTGCGCGGCATCAATATAGACCATCGAATCCGGAGACAACCCCCATATTCGCGTGACCGTATTGAAGCCCGAAATCGCCGCATAGACGCAACAAAGCAGTGCAAAGGCCACTTCTAACATTTTAGGCATGGGAAGGAAACGCTGTTCATTGTTTAATAAATGCACTAATGTATGTTGTTCATGCTTCAGCATGCCGGGGATGGGTGCTGGCGCGGGATTGCTGCGACACCCGGCACGCTAAAGCGTGAACAACGTACGACAAAGCGTGAACAACATACGATAGCGACAGACCCGAAATCAGGAATCCAATCATGCAGGGCTTTCCGCTTGAACAGGGGCGAACGCGGCATCTTCGGCAACCTCCATTTCAGGCCATAGGCGCCTCGTTCATCCTCCCGATGTTGCAGACTATTCCATATCCGGCGGACGGCGCAGGCGTTTGGTCTCCCCCCTCTGGCGTTTCTGTTCGAGGCGGACGCGCCGGGCCGCCATGCTGGGCCGGGTGGAAATGCGCGGGGTGGGGCGTCGTGAGCGCCGCTCCAAACGCCGTGCCAACTCCTGTAATGCCAACAGTTTATTGCGATGCTGGGAACGGGACTGCGTGGCGATGACCACCATCCCCGTTGGTATATGGCGCAGACGCACCGCCGAATCGGTGGTGTTCTTTTTCTGTCCGCCGGGGCCGGAGGACCGGAAAAACGTGTATTCCAGTTCCTCCTCCGGTATGTCAATCCCCTGTTTCATGCGCTGGACCCTCGCACTAAAGTCTTTTCAATTCGGACCGATAATACCCATAGCGACGGGTCAAAAACCAACGAAATGGGACATACTCACGAGGAGGGAGCCATGATCAATACAATTCTTCCTGCCGCCTATCAGCCTGCAACCGCAAATCAAGGCGCAACAACACCCCGCCTGATCCCCAAAGACATGCGGTTGAACCAGCCAAAGGACGCCGTGGAATTCGGCAAGAACGGCCCATTGGGCAATGGCCAGGCGATGGGCATCGTCCTGGACCGCGCCTATGAGAAACTGCTCGCGGTCGTCAATCAGGCCCGTGAAGAACTGGGCATCCCGCAGAACGCGATCATTGACACTTCCCCCGAAGCCACCGCCGAACGCATCCTCACCTTCGCGCTGGGTTTCTTCGACCGCTACGCGAAGAACAACAATCTCGAAGACAACGAGGAAGGCCGCGCGCAATTCGCGGAGTTCATCGGCGCGGCCATCTGGCAGGGCATTTCCGAAGCCCGCGATATCCTCGGCGCATTGAATTCCCTCAACCCCGACATCAACGCCAACATCAACAGAACCGCCGACATCATCCAGCAACGCCTCGAAGATTTCGTCTTGAACGGACTCAAAGGCTAGTGCGGAATGCGGAATGCGGAATGCAGAATGGGGAATATGAAGAAAGGTGAGAAGAAGCAGTTTAAGGCAGTAGAATCTCTTCATGAATGACAACAATCTCAAGAGCAGGACGCAACAGTTTGCTCTCCGTATCATTCGTGTTTGCGAATCACTCCCCAGAAGTCGCGTAGCGGAAACTATTGCCAGACAATTGATCCGTTGCGGCACATCCGTCGGCGCGAATTACCGCTCAGCATGTCGTGCTAAATCCAAGGCCGACTTCATTGCAAAAATGGGGATTGTCGAAGAAGAATGCGACGAATGTCTGTATTGGATGGAACTACTCATTGCGTCTGGAATCTTGGAAAAGAGTTTGCTGGACGACCTGATGGATGAAGCCTATCAGATAACGGCCACCGTCGTAGCATCTATTCGAACAGCCAGAAAGCAATAACGCTTTTTATTGCTCGCTGCACCGCATTCCCCATTCCCCATTCCGCACTCCGCATTCCGCATTCCGCATTCCGCATTCCGCACTCCGCATTCCACATTCCGCATTCCGCATTCCGCACTCCGCATTCCGCATTCCGCATTCCGCACTCCGCATTCCGCATTCCGCACTCCGCATTCCGCATTCCGCATTCTCTTGCGTCCCTATCCAGCCCGTGTGCATAATGACCGCTGAGGGGCCATAACCCACGCGGAGGGAAACACCCGATGAAAGGCGTCGTTCTTGCGGGCGGACTGGGGACGCGGCTGCTCCCCCTGACCAGGGTCACGAACAAGCACCTGCTGCCGGTGTTCAACAAACCGATGATCTTCTATCCCATTCAAACCCTGGTGGATGCGGGGATCACCGAAATCATGATCGTTACGGGCGGCAACAATGCGGGTGATTTTCTGCGGCTGCTCGGCAATGGGGAAGACTTCGGGCTGAAGCAGATGCACTACACCTACCAGAAACGGGAAGGCGGCATCGCCGACGCGCTGGCGCTCGCCCGCCATTTTGTCGGTGACGACAAGGTGGTGGTTATCCTCGGCGACAATTTCATCCAGGGAAGCATCCTCAAAGCGGTGGAGGATTTTGAACGGCAGCCGGAAGGCGCGAAGATTTTCCTGAAAGAGGTGCCGAATCCGCAGGAGTTCGGCGTGGCCGAACTGAAAGACGGCAAGGTCGTCAATATCGTCGAAAAGCCGAAACAGCCTGTATCCAGACTTGCGGTGATAGGCATTTACCTCTACGACAACCGGGTCTTCGAGATATGCAACACCCTCAAGCCCAGCGCGCGCGGCGAACTGGAAATCACCGACGTTAACAACGATTACATCCGGCGCGGCGCGATGACCTACGAAATTCTGGGGGGATGGTGGGCCGATTGCGGCAGTTTCGAGGCGCTGATGCGTTCCAACTTGCTCGTCGCCCGCGAGCATGGGGTGGACCTCTGACGGCGGCATGGGGGGGCAAGAATTTGTTCGGACATGTCGGACAAAGTCGGACCAGTCGGACCAGTCGGACATCTCCAACAGTTCTTCTAAGTCCGACATGTCCGACTGGTCCGACACGTCCGACTGTCAGTCCCGTTGTGGCTCGGTCAGGAGAACGGCCGCAACAGAAAGGTTTTTGTTTGGAGTACACGCTTTAGCGTGCGGGGTTTGGAACAGCCCTCACAGGCTAAAGCCTGTACTCCAGAACTTGGTTTTTGTTTGGAGTACACGCTTTAGCGTGCGGGGTTTGGAACAGCCCTTACAGGCTAAAGCCTGTACTCCAGAACTTGCGGTTGAGATGCGGGGAGAAGAATGACATGAATCGGACGTTTTGGCGCAGGGCGATGGTGATTTCTTTCACGCTTGCGGCGCTGCTTGCCGCGCGGATCGAGGCGCAGCCGCGCCTGAAGTGGTCGTATGAAACAACAGGCAAAATCTACGCCTCCCCGATTCTCGCCGATCTGGACGGCGACGGGTCGGTGGAGATCATCGTGGCGGCGTCGCGGGACCAGCGGCTCTTGTGCCTGAACGGACAGGGCGAACTGCTGTGGTCGTTCCAACTGGACGACGGCAACAGCGACGGGTTTCAGGCCACGCCGTCTGTGGCGGATTACGACGGCGACGGAAAACGGGAGGTGTTCTGGCTGACGCGGGGCGGCACGGCGGGCTGCGTGGATTATCAGGGCCGTCTGATCTGGCGCGTGACGATGGGCGACCAGATGGATTACACCGGCCCCGTCCTGGCGGACCTCAACAACGACGGGTGCCTGGAAATCGTCTTCGGTTCGGAAAGCGGCACGCTCTATTGCCTGAACGACACAGGGCGCGTGTTGTGGCGCAAGCAGCACTTGGGCGACATGCGCGGCATCCCGGCGGTGGCGCGCATCGGCGATGCGCCGTCCATGCGGGTGTATGCCGTGTTTGGCGGCGGCATGGAGATCTGCTTCGACGCCGAAGGCAACACCGTCTGGGCGCACGAGGAAGGACTGCCCGCACGGCAACGGCGGTCCGGCGTGTCCATCGGCGATCTCAACGGCGACGGGCGCCTGGAAACGGTGTCCGCCACCGAAGACTTCCAAGTGGTTGCGCGCGACGCGGAAAGCGGCGAGGAACGCTGGCGCTTCAAAGGCAGGGGGCGCATAGACCAGACGTGCAGTTTCGCATTGGCGGATTTCGATGGGTCAGGTCGTCTCGATGTCGTCGCCGGCGATTCTTCCGGCCATGTCTATCGCCTGCGCGAGGGCGCGGCGGTCTGGATGACCGATACCGGCGGCGGCGTGGTACAGGGTCCTGCCGTCGGCGATGTGGACGGCGACGGCCGCCTGAATGTGCTGGTCTCCTCGCGGTCGAACAGGCTTGTCTGTCTTGACAGCGATTCCGGCGCGATTCAATGGGATTTTCCAACCCCTGCCGCGCCGTTGACCACGCCCGCGCTCGGTGATGTGGACGGCGACGGCACGGTGGACATCATCCTCACGAGCAAGGACCGTTTTGTCTATTGCCTGAACGCAGGCGGCAAGCATGACCCCGCGCGATTGCCCTGGCCGATGATGAACCGCGACCCGCAGTTGTCGGGCAACATGGCGGGCGCGCCGTTCGAGGCCGCGCCTGCGCCGCAGCCGCCCGAAACGCCCCCGGTTCCCTTGGCGCTGGCGGCCTTCGGCCCCCGGCGCATGGGCCGCAACCCGCTTCAGTTTTCCTTCCACAACGACAGCCACCGCCGCCGTCTTCTGGAAGCGGTGGCGAGCGTGCAACGCCCCGACGGCAGCGTGATCACGCACCGGGTGGCCGACGAATGCAGCCCCTATGAGACAAGAACACAGTCATTTGAACTGGAAGTCCTGGAAAGCGGTCCGTACCGCTTTGATTTATGCCTGATTGACGCGGGAACCGGCGCAATCCTCGCCGAGATGGAAGACATCACGGAAGTGGAAGCCTTTGCCGTGGAACGCGCGGAGGCGCAAGCCTGGTTCGAGGAGGGCACGCAGTTGGCGGACGCCATTGCGAATGAGGCGCTGCGCGACCGCGCGCTTCAGGCGCTGGCCTTTGCGTGGGACGCGGCAGACACGGCGCTGCGCGC
>CAZLII010000074.1:0-11240 GCA_964559065.1 uncultured Nitrospirales bacterium
CAGTTACTCCGGATTGGCGGCCTGCGCGGCGGGTTTCGTCATCCAGAATACCGTTCTGATTGTCTCCGGATCGCTGGTCGGCGCAAGCGGCATCATCCTCACGAGCATCATGTGCAAAGCCATGAACCGCTCGCTCGCCAATGTGCTGTTCAGCGGCTTCGGTTCGTCAGAAGGGGCGGAAAGCAGCGGCGCGATTCAGGGAGAGGCCAAGGCGCTCAGCCCTGAAGACGCCTACTATGTACTTGAGGCGGCGCGGTCGGTGGTGTTCGTCCCCGGTTACGGCATGGCCGTGGCGCAGGCGCAGCACGCCTGCCGCGAACTGGGCGAACTGCTGGAAGAGAACGGCGCGGAAGTGAAGTATGCGGTCCACCCGGTTGCGGGCCGCATGCCCGGCCACATGAACGTCCTGCTCGCCGAAGCCAACGTGCCCTATGATCAACTTGTCGAGATGGATGACATCAACCCCATCATTGATACGGTGGACGTGGCCGTTGTCATCGGGGCAAACGATGTGGTCAATCCGGCGGCCCGCGAAGATCCCAAGAGTCCCATCGCGGGCATGCCCATCATCAATGTTGACTATGCCCGCACCTGTTTTGTCCTGAAGCGGTCCATGCGGTCCGGGTTCGCGGGTGTGGAAAATCCCCTGTTTTTCAAGGAAAACACGCGCATGATCTTCGGCGACGCCAAAGCGACGCTTACCGCGCTTATCAGCCAGTTCAAGAGCGATTAAGTGTTGTTCGTCTTTTCGCTGATTTGCGGAGCGGCTTTTGAGCCGCTCCTTTTTCATGTTGTCTCATTCGCGCACCTTTCACGCACCTTTCACAAACTGGATTTTTCTATCATTTTCACGTATCTTTTTGCGCAACGACCGTGGACGCGGCCTCCGCCTGTTGAGGCCGGGGAATGGCGCTGCTGAGTGCGCGATTCCTGAACGCTGGAGGGAGAGTAGCGATATGCTGAATCTCGCACACTATCTGGATGTCAGTGCAAGGGCGCATCCCGAAAACATCGCGGCGATCCTGGATGATCGCAAGATGAGTTACGCGGAAATGGCGTCCGTCGCCAAAAGGGTCGCAAATATCCTCAAGGCCAAAGGCGTCGGCAAGGGCGACAAAGTGGCGCTGATGGTCCCGAACACGCCCCACTTTCCCATCATCTACTATGGTATTTTGCATACCGGGGCGACCGTGGTGCCGGTGAATGTCCTCTACAAGCACTACGAAATCGAGCACTATCTGCGCGATTCAGAAGCGACCGTATTTTTCGCCTTCAAGATGTTCGAGGAGGAAGCCAAGGTCGCCTTCCAGAATGTACCTGGCTGCAAGCATTTCGTCGTCGTCGGGCCGATGGACTGGCTGGACAAGCCGGAAGTCGGGGAGAATTTTATGCACCTGGTGATGGCGGCGGACACCGAATTTGACACGGTGCAGACCATGCCCGACGACACGGCGGTGCTTCTCTACACATCGGGGACGACCGGCGCGCCCAAGGCCGCGGAACTGACGCACTTCAACATGTTTTTCAACGCCTATTACTGCGCGCGGGAAATCACCAAGGCCAAGCCCGGCGACGTGGCGCTTGTGACCCTGCCGCTCTTTCACTCCTTCGGGCAGACCTGCCTGATGAATGCCAGCATCATCGGTGGCGCAACGATGACGATGCTCCCGCGTTTTGAGACTGAAAAAGCGATGCAAATCATCGCGCGGGACAAGGTGAATCTGATCGCGCTGGTGCCCACCATGTATTTCTTCATCCTGAACACGGAAAACTGGAAAGACTATGATTTTTCGTCCGTTCAGGTGGCGGTTTCGGGCGGCGCGGCCCTGCCCGGCGACGTGCACCGGCGATTCCAGGAACGCTACGGCTTGTGCATCCTTGAAGGCTATGGCCTCTCCGAGACCAGTCCGGTGGCGTCGTTCACCGTGGAAGGCGAGGAAGTGCGTGTGGGGTCCATCGGCAAGCCGATCTGGGGGGTCGAGATGGCCGTCATGCGCGATGACGGCGCTTTCGCCGGAGATGAAGAGGTCGGCGAGATTGTCATTCGCGGACACAACATTATGAAGGGCTACTACAACCGCCCGGAGGCCACCCAGGAAGCCATCGTGGACGGCTGGTTCCACTCAGGCGACATGGGGCGGCGCGACAAGGACGGCTACTATTACATCGTGGACCGCAAGAAAGACCTGATTATCCGCGGCGGCATGAACATCTATCCGCGTGAAATCGAGGAGGTCCTCTACCAGCACCCGAAGGTGCTCGAAGCCGCTGTGGTGGGCATCCCCGATCCTTCGCGCGGCGAGGAAGTAAAGGTGTACGTATCGCCGAAGGAAGGCGCAAAACTTAATTCGGATGAGATCATGGCCTTTCTTCAGGAGCGCATGGCAAAATACAAGTGGCCGAAGATGGTGGAAGTGATGAGCGAATTGCCCAAAGGTCCCACGGGCAAGATTCTCAAGCGGGAACTGAAGGAAATGGCCGCCAAGGCCGCCGAGGAAGCGGAAGAATAGGCGGCCGCCGACGGCCGCTTCAGATATTGCCGATAATTGTTGCAGCAGCGGTCGGACCAGTCGGACATGTCGGACCGGTCGGACGTGTCGGACCAGTCGGACGTGTCGCAGCAGTCGGACGTGTCGCAGCCACGACCGAAGGTCTCCAATAACGACAATTCAAGATATCTTGGGTTGTGGGCGACACCCTTGTCAGGGATCACTGCCTTCTCGGGGCGGGGACGCGCCCTCAAGAATCTTCTTCGCCGCTTCGATCTGCTGATGCGCGCCGACCAGCACAAGCACGTCATTCGCCGCGAGCCGGAAATCCGGCGACGGGTTGGTGGTGGGTTTCTGGGAGCGCACCACGGCGATGATCATGCAACCGGTGCGCGCGCGCAGGTCCGTTTCGGCGATTGTTTTTCCGCAGGCGGCGGATTCTTTGCCGATATAGAAGGTCTGCGTGGCCGTTCGTTGCAGTACCTTGATCAATTCCGCGGTGGCGGCGCGGTCCGTGGCCTTGCCGCGAAGCATGGCATAGCCGCCCGCCCGCACCGACGCGATCTGCGCTTCCACGATGTTGTCCGGGATGCCGAATTGGCGCAGCACATGCGCGCCGATCTCGATGGACGTTTCGAAGTCCTGCGGAATGACCAGTTTCGCGCCCAACTGGCGCAGCCGGTCAATCTCATTAACGAAATCGCTCCGCGCAAGGATATACAGTTCAGGCCTGCGCGCCGCCACCTGCGCCACGATGCGCTCTGTGGCGTGTTTGTCATTCACCGCCACCACGAGCACTCGCGCGTTGTCAATGCCGGCGTGTTTCAGGATAGACATGCGCGTGGCGTCGCCCACGACGACGGGAACCTCCGCGCGCCGCGCCGCCGCCACATTGGCCCTGTTCATCTCGACCACGCAGTGCGGAACATGCGTCGCCTTGAGCATCCGGGCGAGGTTGGCGCCCGTCGGCCCGTAACCGATGATGATCACGTGACTTTGCAAAGAAGCGTCGGTACTGATACGCTCCTCGAAATCCGGCGCTGAGCCGTTTACCTTATCCGAAAGAAAAGTTGCAATGGGACGCGTGGCGGGGAACAACAGCGCGCCCGCCATCATGGTGCCCACGGCATAAGAAATCATCAGGCCGAGGGTGGATGCTTCGATAAGCCCGGCCGTGTGTGCCTGCAGCACGAGCACATAACTGAATTCACTCAACATGCTCATGATGATGCCCACCTGTATCGCGATGCGGATGGGCCACCCGGCGAATACGACGCCGCCGCCGGCAATAACGGTCTTCATGAACATGGTTCCGACAATGATCAGGGCGAGAAAGGGCAACCGGGCAAGCGCTTCATTCAAATCAACCATCATGCCGAGCGTGGCGAAAAAAAGCGCATTAAAAACATCGCGAAACGGCGTAATCTCCGCCACCAATTGGTGCCGATGGTCCGCGTCCGCCAGCAGCAGTCCCGCAATGCATGCGCCAAGGGCGGGCGACCAGCCCAGCAATGTGACCACCCATGCGCCCCCGCAGGCCATCAGCACGGCAAAGAGGGTCAGCAATTCCCGTCCGCCGTAATGCGTCACTTCATCGAGAATGCGCGGCAGAACGCGGCGGGCCACAAACACCACCGCAATGGTCAGGGCCAGGCCGGCCAGTTGCATCCCCATGCCAGCAAGCGAAGTTTCCGCGTTTCCGCCCGCGAAAAACATGGATACTGCGAGCATGATAACGATGATGGTGATGTCCTGAAGCAGTTGCATGCCGGCCACCAGCACCCCCACCGTAGAGGCGGTCTCCGCGCGGTCGCTCAGCAACTTCAGTGAAATGGCGGTGCTGCTGGAAGCGACCGCCAGGGCGATCAGCACATTGGCAAACACGCCGAGAGGTGAAAACAGATGCAGAACAATGAAGACAAAAAACAGCGTGCCGAAAACCTGGATCCCGGCGACCAGAATCAAGCGCCATCCTGCGCGCATCAACGGTTCCGGAGAGAGTTCCAGCCCCACCGTGAACAGCAGCAGCACCAATCCCAGTTGGGCCAGGTTGAACACCTGGTCTTCCCGCACCAATTCCCATCCGGACGGACCGATGGCGATCCCGGCGATCATAAATCCGATCACGGAAGGAATGCGGATTTTCCGGAAGAGCCAGGCAATAATCAAAGACGCGCTCAGAATGACGACGATTGCCCTGAGAAAAAACGTTTCGGGCATGTAAGTCTCCCGATGTATGCTCAACTATACACAGCGTCATATATTCTTGCACATATTGCGGACGAATTTTCCAGCACACAATGCCATTGCAAAAGGAATCATGCGCTTTCTTGAATGACGCGGTGTATAGTTGCGCATTGCGAGAGATAGCATAGCCGCAAACGCAAGACAGTGCAACGACTGCGGGGCACATGACGTTGCATGGTGGGTTCCATTGCGCTTCGCTTCATTTCACCCACCCTACTCAGTTATTCTTGTGGGGTGGGTGCAGCGGAGCGGAACCCACCGTTCGCCTCTCATCGCCTCCCCCTGCTGGTTCAGAACCAATCCGGGGGATAGTCGAGCGCGGTGCGCTCGACAGCCTTGAGCACCTGGGCCGTTGCCAACGTGTGCGGCATCGTCGTATTGATGTAAAAGCGCGCGGTCTCCAATTTCGCCTTGTAGAAATCCGCGTCGTCTGCGCCGGCGTCCAGCGCCTGTTGGGCCACCGTCGCCTGCGCCAGGTGCTGCCAGCCCATCACGAGTTGGGAGAACATCTCAAGATAAGCGGTGGCATTACAGATGTACAGATTCACCTCGCCCGACATGCCAATCGCGCCCAGGTGCATCGTCACGTCAATCACCGCGTTCTGCACGTCCTGCACCTTGTCGGCCAGCGGCTTCAACGCTTCCAACGCCGACGCCTCGGCGATATTCTTGCCGATTTCCATCATCAGCACGCGCACCGCAGCCCCGGCTTCCATCGGCACCTTGCGTCCCAGCAGGTCCATGGCCTGAATGCCGTTGGCCCCTTCGTAGATTGAAAACACTTTGTTGTCGCGCAGCAGTTGCGCTACGGGGAACTCCTCGCAGAAGCCCGCGCCGCCGAAGCATTGCAGCGCCGTGGTGATGGATTTGAAGGCCTCATCGGACAAATGCGCCTTGCAGCACGGCGTCAGTGTTTCCAGCAGCAGGTTGCAGTTTTTTTTCTCTTCCTCATCGGTCGTGTTCTGCAAGCGGTCGGCCACCTTGGCGCAGAAGAGGATCATGCCCAGCGCGCCCTCGATGAATGCCTTTTGTTGCAGGAGCATGCGGCGCACATCCGCGTGGCTGATGATCGGAATCTGCGGGGAGAGGGGGTCCCGGTTGGTGATTTCGCGGCCCTGCAGGCGCTCCCGCGCGTATTGCGCCGCGCAGTGGTACGCGGCCGATGCGCCCGCGACCGCCTGGATGCCGGTGAAAACGCGGGCATGGTTCATCAACTGGAACATGTAGGACAGGCCTTTGTTAGGTTCGCCGATGAGCCAGCCGTGGCACTCGCCCTGTTCGCCGAACATCAGGGTGGCCGTGGCCTGACCACGCAAGCCCATCTTGTGCTCGATGCCTGCTGTAACGACATTGTTGAATTCGCCGAGGCTGCCATCCGGATTCACCCGGCGCTTGGGCACTACCACAAGGCTGATTCCTTTGACGCCCGGCGGCGCGTCTTCCAGCCGCGCCAATACCGGATGGATGATGTTATCCGCGAGATCGTGATCGCCGGAGGAAATGAAGCGTTTTGTGCCGCGAATCAGATAATGGTCGCCCTCGGACGCCTTCACGGCGGTGGTGGTGATGTCGCCTAGCGAGGTGCCCGCGTCCGGCTCCGTGAGCGCCATGGTGCCGCCCCATTCCCCCCCGTAGAGCGGCTGCAAATACCTTGCCTTGAGGTCTTCACTGCCGAAACTTTCAATCAAATGCGCCGCGCCCCACGCGCCGCTCACATACATCGCCGCCGAACTGTTGCCCACATTGAACAGGAATGAAGTCACGGCGAATATGCTCAACGGAAACTGTTGTCCGCCCAGGTCGTAGCAGACATTCGGCGCAAACCAGCCGCCTTCCTTGCACTGTCGCCAGATTTCGCGCATCGCCTTCGGGGCGGCGACGTTTTTGCCGTCGAAGGTGACGCCTTCCCGGTCCATTTCCTGAAATGCCGGCCAGAAGACTTCGTGCGCCACGTCGTACGCCGCGTCGATCGCCATGTCGAAGGTTTCGCGCGAATGGTCTTCGTGATAGGGATACTGGAGCAATTCTTCAATTTTGTTCACTTCATACAGCAAGAACCGTATGAACCGCATGTCCGCCAATTTGTCGCTCATGAATCAACTCCTTTTTGCAGTCAATTTTCCCTGATCTAGCGCCACGGCTTGTAGCATGGGCATATTGCCCATGAAAAACCCCACGGGCAGGATGCCCGAGCCACATTCGTTTTGGCCGGTTGCCAGTCCGTGCCACGGCTTCGACCGAAGGTCTCCAAAATCAACAATGACACTCACGAATTGCAATACTCAGAACCCCATCGAACGCCCGATGATTTCCTTCATGATTTCCGTGGTGCCGCCGTAAATGGTCTGGGCGCGCGAATCCACATACGCACGCGCCACGGGGTATTCCATCATATATCCATAACCGCCGTGCAACTGCACGCAGGCGTCCACCGTGCGCACCTGCATCTCGGTGGTCCACCATTTGGCCATGGCCGCTTTCTCGGCGCTCAGTTCTCCGGCGTTGTGCAGCGTCACGCAGTGTTCAATGAATGCGCGTCCGATTTCCACTTCCGTCTTCATTTCCGCCAGCCGGAATCGGTTGTGTTGAAACGCGCCGATGGGGCGGCCGAACGCGGTGCGCTGGCGGCAGTATTCCATGGTGACATCGAGGATGTATGCGGCGGACGCCACAGCGCTCACGGCAATCGTCAGCCGCTCGCGCGGCAGCCCCTGCATGAGGTACAGGAAGCCCTCGCCTTCCTGGCCGATCAGGTTTTCGCGGGGGACGCGCACGTCGCGGAAGAACAACTCTGCGGTGTCTTGGGCGTGCAGGCCCATTTTGGGGAGAATGCGGCCGGTCTCGAAACCGTCCATGCCGCGGTCCACGAGGAAAAGGCTGACGCCTTCATGGCGCTGTTCGGGCGCGGTCTTCGCCGCCACGATGACCACATCGCACTGCGCGCCGTTGGTAATGAAGGTCTTCTGGCCGTTGAGCAGATAGTGGTCGCCTTTCGGCGTGGCGATGGTCTGGATGGCGGCCAGGTCGCTGCCCGTGCCCGGTTCGGTCATGGCGACCGCGCCGATGCATTCCCCGGCGACCATGCCCGGCAGGTATCGTTGTTTCTGGTCTTCCGTGCCGTGCCGGATGATGTAGGGGGCGACCATGTCGGTATGCACGAGAAATCCCGACGCGGCCCCGCCCGTCCGAGTCATTTCCTCGGCGATGATCATGCTGTATCTATAGTCGTCCAGCCCCAGGCCGCCGAAGTTCTCCGGGACATCCATGCAAAGGAACCCCTGTTCGCCCGCTTTGCGCCAGAGTTCGCGCGGGGTGTGGCCCGCCTGCTCCCAATCCTCCAGGAACGGCAGCATTTCCCGCTCGATGAACTTGCGCACCGAATCGCGGAAGATACGGTGTTCTTCATCCAGGAACAGCGCGATCATGGGTATGTGTTCCTCCCGGCGCTGCCGGTATTGTCAGGTCAATCCGAACCGCCGGGGGCATGCGCCCCGGCAGGTATCAGCGCATCTGCAACTATTTCCGCGATGTCCAGCACCGCGATATCTTCGTGATGGACGCTCTTCATGCCGTCCGTCAACATGGTGACGCAAAACGGACACGCGGCTGCGGTCTGTTGTGCGCCGGTCGCCGCAAGTTCCTGCGCGCGTAGCACGTTGATTGGCTCGCCCAGGGTTTCCTCCAGCCACATGCGCCCGCCGCCCGCTCCGCAGCACAGGCCGCGTTCGCGGGAACGCGGCGGCGCGAGGACTTGTTGTCCGGCGGCTTCCAGCACGCGCCGTGGCGCGTCGTAGATGCCATGATAGCGCCCCAGATAACAGGAATCGTGATAGACGGTGGCGCGTCCGGAGGCAGGCGCGTTCAGACGCAGGCGGCCGCCATCCAGCAGTTCGGCGATGAACTCCGCGTGATGCGCCACCCGATAATGCGCGTCGAATGCGGGATACTCGTTGACAAACGTGTTGAAACAATGCGGGCATGTCACCAGGATGCGCGAAAACTCGTACTTTTTCAGGGTTTCAATGATTTCCTGCGCCGCAGTCTGGTAGAGCAATTCGTTGCCCAGCCGCCGTGCGCTTTCGCAGTGGCAGCGCTCCTCCGTTCCGAGAATGGCGAAGTCCGCCCCCGCCGCCTGAAGTATCCTTACCATCGCGCGCGCGATGCGCTTGCCGCGATCATCGTAGGACCCGCTGCATCCCACCCAGTACAAGACCTCCGCACGCCGCTTTTCCGCGAAAGTCGCCACACCCAAGTCCTGCGCCCAGGCAGCGCGGTCGCCTGGCGGGAACCCCCATGGATTGCCCGCCGTCTCCATCTGACGGAACGCAGTCTCCGCCGTTTCCGGGAAGGCTGCCTCCATCAGCACGAGATGGCGGCGCATGTCGGTGAGTTTGTCCACATGCTCGATGCCCATGGGACAATGCTCCATGCATGCGGCGCAGGAGGTGCATGCCCAGATCACATCGGTCGCCACCACGCCGCCGGAGAGCGCGGGCGTTTCTCCTTTTCCGTTCAACAGCGCCGGACCGTGCGCAATCAGATGGTCCTTGAGATCAACAATGAGTTCCTTGGGGCGCAACGGCTTGTTGGAAAGCGCCGTGGGGCAGTACTCCAGGCATCGCCCGCACTCGATGCATGCGTACAGGTCCAGGTTCTGTTTCCAAGTGAACTGCTCAATCTTCGCGACCCCGAACTGCTCTGCCGATTCGTCTTCCAGGTTCAGCCGCGTCATCGCGCCGCGCGGTCGCGGTCGCCGGAACAACAGGTTGATCGGCCCGCCCACGAGGTGCAGGTGCTTGGTGGGGATGACCAGCAGCCCAATCAGCGCCAGATGCATCAGCGCATCGCTCCACCACGCGACATGCGCCAAGGGCCGCAGCAGGGATGCCGGGATGGGTTCCAGATAATCGGCGAAAAACGCGCAGGCAAAATGGTATTCCGAATGCGGCAACATGCCCAGCGCGGCCTTGGTGGACCCCGCAAAGAGATAGGCGAGCATCGCCCCGCCGATGAAGGTGAACACGGTGGCGGATTCGACCGAGGGCCGCGTCAGGATGGGGGGGCGCAGCACATGCCTGCGAATCGCCATCCCCACAACGCCGGTGATGATGAGCAGGGCGAAGAGGTCGGCGAGAGCGGCGTAGCCCCGCGCCGCGAAGGTGTCGCCAAACAGGTGAAATCCGGGGAGGAACGCCCCCATGAAATGATTGATCGTGTTGACCGCGAAAACGAAAAAGCCCCAGACGATCAAAAGATGAAAGAGACCGACGTAGGGTTTGCGTAGCACCTGGCGCTGCAGAAAAACGTCCAGCAGCATGTCGGCGAGGCGCGTCCGCCACAGGCCGGGCGTCATGTCCGGGTCATCGGCCCCCATTCGAATCAGGCGGGCCAGCAGGACAGTTCTCTGCACAAACCAGGCGATGCAACCAATCAATACCAGCGCGAAGACAAGGCGTTCAGGCAGGGTCAACAGCATGACAAACCCTCGCGTATGGTTTCGCCGCGCAGGCGGCCGCTGTCCGCGTCATTTCCCCAGCGCGCTCCGGAATTCTTCATTCAGCGCCGGTACGATTTCAAACAGGTCGCCCACAATGCCGTAGTCGCAAATCTTGAAGATTGGCGCGTCGGGGTCTTTGTTGATGGCCACAATCAACCGCGCTGTGCGCATGCCCGCCTGGTGCTGGATGGCCCCGGATATGCCGCAGGCGATATAGACGTCCGGACTGACCACCTTGCCGGTCTGGCCGACCTGGTGGGAGTGCGCAATCCAGCCCGCATCCACCGCCGCGCGGCTCGCGCCCAGCGCCGCGCCCAGCGTGTCGCACAGGGACTGAAGCACCGGCCAGTGTTTCGGGTCGCCAAGACCTCGCCCGCCGGAAACGACGATCTTCGCTTCGGTCAGTTCCACCGTCCCCGCCGCTGCGCTTACTACGTCGCGGATGACGGTGCGCAGTGTGATCTCCGGCTTGCCGCGTTGCACGACGGACGGCGGCGGCGTCTCGTCCCGTTCCACGCGCACGACGTTGGGGCGCAGTGTCGCCATGGCGGGCGATGCGTCAAGCCGCATTTCAGCCACGACCTTGCCCGCATAGAGCGGCTTCGTCGCTGTCAGCGCCCCGTCCCAGGCCACCCCCGTGCAATCCTGCGCCAGTTCCACGCCCAAGCGGCCCGCCACCGACGCGCACAAGGCTTTGCCGATGCTCGTTGAAGATCCCAGAATCACCTTCGCGTCGAGTTCGCGGGCCAACCCGACGACGATCGGCGCGTAGGCGTCGGGGGTGAAATGCGACAGGTCGGAATCTTCATAGGCATAGACCGTCGTCGCGCCGAATCCCGCCAGGGATTGCGTCTCTTCACCCAGCCCCGCGCCGATATAGACCGCATGGAGCGGCATGCCGGACGCCTTGGCGATGGCCCCCGCCGCCGACAGGGTTTCGTAAGCGCAGGGCTTCAGTCCGCCGCGTTGCTCCAGGATTGCGAGAATGCTCATTGATGATTCCTTCT
>CAZLII010000075.1:0-11212 GCA_964559065.1 uncultured Nitrospirales bacterium
CCGGCAGTTTGTGCTCGCGCCCCACAAAGAAACGCCAGCGGGGATGGAACCAGTCCGGAAAGCGGCGCGTGATGCTCTCGATGCCTTCGCCGAAGTGAAGATCGTTGTAGTATCGGGCGGACAGCGACCCGCCTGCGCCCGAACTACTGGAGATGACGACGGCGATGCGTTCATCCATGGCCGCCGCCATCAGCGACATCTTCCCGTTGCGCGAGTGGCCGGTGATCGCGATCTGCTCCATGGCCGCCTGAGGCACGGTGGCCAGATAGTCCACGCATCGCGCGGCGGCCCATGCCCGTCGGCAGAGCCGCGACCAGTCATACCCCGGATACGCCTCCAGGAAGGAGTCGGTGTCGTCGTGGTCGTCACATCCGGCATAGACGCAGGCGAGATAACCGCGACGCAGGGCGATCAACGCCCAGTCCCGGTGATTGGTCTGTGTCATGAACACAGGGAAAGGCCCAGGCCCATCCGGGATAAGCAATTCCACCCCCAAGCGTGCAGTGTCGTTCGGCCCGAAGCGCAACTGCACTCGGCGCGACAGCGCATCGGATTCCGGGCGTTCTTCCAGAACCTCCGCCTCCACGTGGTCCGGCGGCGGCGGCACGCTGCCTAATATCCAGTGATGCAAGAGGTCAAGGGTTTTTTCCCGACGTTTCCGCCATTGGTCCGCGCTTTCTATCTTGTCTTCCGGCGCATCCGGCGTGCCGCCAAGCATATCCGGCAATTCCGCGCGGTCCGGCAGCACATCGAAATCGGGGGGAACCTCCCCCGAATCCTCCAGCCATGCCTCCCATTCTTTGCTTGGCGGCAGAATGGCTTGCAATTCCGCCAGCCGTTCCCGCCCTTCAGCGGATATTGCCTCTTCCGCCGCACCTAATGTCAACAGAATTATCAACGAAGTCATCGCCAAACTCCTATTTTCTATTTCAGGGACAGACTACGAAACCCTCACGTCATGTGTCAATAATCCTCGATTGAGATTGTTGTACGAGGCGTCGGATTGGGGGAGATTCTTGGGCTTGGGCCCGCGTTTCTTCGGACGGACAGAACGGTTCAATTGCGCTTCTATTTGGTCAAGAAAAGCATCGCCGCCACAGGGATGCCCCGTCCTGGTTTCTTTGCGTATGCGCGCCACGCTGCCCATGCCAAGAATATGGCATAACAACACGCACCCTACAACCTATTTCGTAGTCCGTCCACGAAATCCGAAATCCCTAACCTCGTTCGGAGGTTACTTATCGGAAAGGCCGATGGACCTGCTTTACCAAAGACAAGGAAACAGATTTTGACTTTCGCGGATCAGGCGGAAATACAATGGCTTCGTTCATCGGGAAGTAGTATCGTTGTGCTACGGATTTCGGAGCGCCGGGGGCGCCGCCTGTGGATGGTAGCGGCGGCGGGCCTCCCGGTGGCATCCGCCGAACACACGCGCGAAAGTTGAATAATCTACGTTCTGCAAGCATTAATCCCGGAACCTTCGAGATCACTTTCATCGCGCGCAAGACGGCGACTTCGCTCACAGCGCGCGGCGGGTTCTCGCGGGCGTGACGAACTCCTCGTGCAAAGAAATGAAGCGCGGCGGCGAGAAACGGCATACAGGCCGCGCGGAGCGGATTCTCAGCACGCGCAACAACCCCTCGCAACGCGGAATGACTCGCTGTAGCGCGGAATGGTTCCGGGGATTGCGGATTGAGGTTTCTGTCGCGCGGAACGAATCCGCGCAGCGCGGAATCTAGTTGCGGAATGCGGAGAAACGTTTTAACTCATTTATTCGCAATGATTTAGGTGGCTTTGGCCGAAAACGGCTGGAACAAACTGGACAGGAGGAGACCGACTCGTGAGGCTCTCTCGGCGGGTTTTCTTATCAACCACGATTTCTGCCGTAGCGGGCATCCCGTTCTTGGTCGCGCGCAATGGAGGGATTGTCAGCGCCGACTCTGCCATGAACAGCGTCATGCCCCCGGCGCCGGCGCGACTGAATCCTTACCGTCTGGAAGCGCTGGATCTGCGCCGCTTTATCCGACTCGGCGTAGAACATATTTACGGGGGCGCTACTGATTCCCGGCGCGGGTATTTGCCGTTTGTGGGATTCGGCCTAACGGAAGGGAATGCATCGTGCAATCACGTGTATTGGGGTTCGCCGCATATGGAAGGGCGCTTTCTGGACGCCTTGGCGCGGTGCGCCGGGGTGGTGGATGTTCCCGCGGATGATGCGGCGATTGACGGGTTGCGCACATGGCTTCACAGTTCGCTGAGCAACCCTTGGGGGCTTCCGCTTTGGAACCTCCCGGACCCTGACGGAAAACAGACGGGGAACATGCACGATTGCCGCGAAGTGCTGTTGGGGCTGGTGGCGTTGGCGCGATGGCGGAAGTGCAAGCACTCGAAGGATCTGGCGCGAGGATTGGTGGAGGCGATGGAGAAATCTACGCGCGCTACCGGTGGATATCCCTCATCCGTGCTGGGAATAGACGGCTGGCGGTTGCCGGCGGAACCTGGCATTGTCAACTTCACATGCGGGCGCGCAATAGGGGCGTTGACCGACTATTATCGGTTTGCCAAAGACCCCCTCGCCCTCGATCTTGCCAGGCGCTTTGCCGACTACTGTATCAAGAATGCATTCACATCCGAGGGGGACCTGTCCGACGGCGCGGGGAGCCACCTCCATTCCAGCACGGGAACCATGGCATCACTTCTCGACCTGGGTATTCTCACAAATGACGAGCGCTACGCCGCCTTTGGCCGAAAACTGTACGATGTGTTTCTCAAGCCCTATCGCACGTCCTTTGGCTGGGCAAAGGAACGCAAAGACCCTTGGCCACACCGCGGCGAAGCCAACAACACCGGCGACTACATCGAGGCCGCGCTTACCCTTGCCCAGAACGGGCATCCCGAATACTATGCCGACGCGGAGCGCTTCGTGCGCAACGGGTTACTGGCCGCACAGATTATCAACACGGACTGGATTGCGCAGAGCGACGAGCCTGATACCGAAGACCTCGTTTATTCTCACATCCGCGAGCATGTCCGCGGCGGCTTTGCGTTCACGACGCCCAACGGATATCACTCATACAACACCGATCTCATGGGCGGCGCTTTGCGCGCGCTTTGCAGTGCCTATGAGGCCAGCATCCAGAAGGAAACGGGCCGCCTCATGGTCAACATGCTTTTCCCCGTGGACACCCCCGAGATCGTCGCCACGACGCAACTGCCGCAGGCTGGCGTCTGGGAGGCATGCGCAAAGATCGGCGGCGCGCTCGCGATTCGATTGATGGAAGGAATGGCGGCCAATGGCATCCGCTTGACCGTCAATGGCGAATCCCGTGACCCTGGTATTAGGGATGGCGTATTGTTTGCCGAAAACCTTCCGGCCGGCGCAAGAGTCATGCTCGAATTTGATTTGCCAGCGCGCCACACCAATGAGACACCCTTGGGATGGGACAATTGCGAGATCGATTGGCGGGGAAATACGATTGTTGCGATGACACCCAGCCAAGGGGGGATATCTCTCTATTAGCCCATTGATAATTCAGGGACAGACTACGAAACCCTCACGTCATGTGTCAATATTCCTCGATTGCGATTGTTGTGCGGGGTGTCGGATTGAGGGAAGTTCCTGGGCTTGGGACCGCGTTTCTTCGGACGGACAGCACGGTGCAATTGCGCTCGCGCGTTCAACCAATCCGGCCTTGACCGGATTATGCTCCGCATACCGCACTGCCGCCCACAAATGGGCGTCATCCAACGGACAAGAGTACAAGCGACCCTGCCATGCATGCCCGGAAAAGCCGGTGCGGCTGTTCAAATACATCGCAGATACGCTTCCCGGTCGCCGTCCGTGGTCGGTGTTTGGAAGTATGGGGAGATTGTCCGGCGTTGTGGGCGTGAAGGCGCTGGGTGAGATCCTCGGTAAAGCCTGCATAGAAATGGTGAGGCTCAAGTTCGGTCTGTAGGATGTAGAGGTAGAAGAACTTCATGGTAAGCATTGTGGCGTGCCGAGTCGTGGCTTCGCAACTCATCTGGTGGAGGACTGGCCCGCCTACGCCCTGCGGGCTTCGGCGCGGCACCAGTCTTCGCTTCTCCACTGCGTTGCGAAGCGAAGACTGGTGGAGGCGGCGGGAATCGAACCCGCGTCCGGAAGTGCCTCAGCGGGGGATCCTACGTGCGTAGCCTTTCTTTTGTTGATTCGCCGGGCGGAACCGCGTCAGGCGCGCTGTCCCGCTTCGCTAGGGGGAAACCTACTCTGCCGGACGTTCCCTCGGCCGTTCCGGCGCAAGGCCCGCTAGTCGTCGTCCACGTCCGTTAGCAGGCGGTCACGGGGTGGACGCGCCGCGCAAATTAGGCGGCGAGTGCGAAGTTTTGGTTCGCAGTTAACTTGTTCCCGGATGATTAACGAGGCCAACCGGGGTCCTCGGCACGCATCCCACGCCTCATCCACCCCCGTCGAAACCATGTCGCCCCCACGTTGCCGGGCGGAAGACGCCCGGACGGGACGTCATGCCCTCAGGGATGACGAAGACGTCATTTACAATTATGCCACGAAATTGCTTTTTCTGCAATGTTCCGCCGCGCAACCCTGTGCGTCCTTGCATCCCTGGCATGCTGAAGCATGAACAACATACTTGGCCGCAGGAGGGGTGTTGCTCAGGTGAAAATGCCTATGTTCCGGCGCGGATGGGCGCGTTGCAAATGGACGGCGCGGGGTGCTTTACTATTGGGGATGTGCCCGGAGGGCCGGGCGCGGCGGGTGTCCATTCTGGAAAGGGGACAGGTATGAAGACGCTGACATGGGCGATGGTTGCGGCGGCGCTGTGCATGGGCGCGGGCCTGGCCGCGGAGGAAGGAAAAGCGATGACGAACATTAGCAAGGAAGCGTTTGGCGCGACGCCGGAGGGCGTACAGGTGGATGCGTACACATTGGTCAACAAGCACGGCATGAAAGCGCGGATTATGACGTACGGCGGCATTGTGTTGTCGCTGGAGGTTCCGGACAAGGACGGTAAACTGGAAGATGTCACGCTGGGTTTTGATTCGCTGGACGGCTACATCGCGGAACATCCGTATTTCGGGACAATTGTGGGCCGGTATGCCAACCGCATCAAGGGGGGGCGTTTCGTGTTGGATGGCGTGGAATATGTGCTGGCGCAGAACAACGGTCCGAATCATCTGCACGGCGGCATCAAGGGCTTCGACAAGGCGGTGTGGGCGGCGGAACCGACCACGCACGACGGCGCGCGCGCGTTGCGGCTGCGCCATGTCAGCCCCGACGGCGATGAGGGATATCCGGGCACGCTAACCACGACGGTGATCTATGTTTTGACGGATGACAACGCGCTGGAGATTCATTACGAGGCGGAAACTGACCGCCCGACCATCGTCAATCTGACGCAACATGCGTATTTCAACCTTGCCGGACCGCGTTCGGAGACCATACTGGACCACGAAATGCAGATTCTCGCGTCGCGCTACACGCCAGTCGACGAGACACTTATTCCCACTGGAGAACTGCGCGCGGTCAAGGATACGCCGATGGATTTCACCACGCCGCATCGCATCGGCGCGCGCATTGACCAGGTCGAGGGCGGATATGACCACAACTACGTGCTCGACAGCGGCGGCGGCGCGTTGGCGTTGGCGGCGCGCGTGCACGATCCGGCGTCCGGGCGCGTGATGGAAGTGCACACGACGGAACCGGGGTTGCAATTCTACACGGGGAATTTCCTGGATGGCAGTATCAAGGGGAAGGGCGGTCGCGTCTATCCCAGACACGCGGGCTTTTGTCTGGAAGCGCAGGTTTTCCCCGATTCCCCGAACAACCCGGCATTCCCTTCACCCGTGTTGCGGCCCGGCAGCAAATACACGCAGACCACTGTCTATCGTTTTCTGACGGAATAGCGACGTCATCACTCCCGTCAACAGTCTGAACAAAATGCGCCTTTTTGTATGAACAATACCTCCACTGCGCCACCCGCCGCCCGGCGGATGGATTATATAGACCATCTGCGCATTTTTCTGACGGCGCTGGTGATTTGTCATCATCAGGCGATTGCATTCGGTGCGCCGGGCGGCTGGTATTACATTGTCGCCCGGCCCGAAGACATTTTCTCCATGGTTGCGCTGACGATGTTTGTCGCGATAAACCAGTCGTTCTTCATGAGCCTGTTCTTCTTCGTCGCGGCCTGCTTCACGCCCGCATCGCTCGATAAGAAGGGCCTGTCGCGCTTCATGCGCGACCGCCTGATTCGCCTCGGCATCCCGCTCGTGGTGTATTTCTTCCTCCTGAACCCGACGCTCGCATATATCATTCGCCGCTTCAAGGACCTCGTAGAGCCGGGATATTTCCGGTTCATGGCGGCGTCGGCGCTGGACTGCGTCGGCTGGGGGCCGCTCTGGTTCGTGCTTTCGCTGTTGATTTTCACCAGCGTTTACGCGGGTGTCGTCGCGTGGCGGCAACACATCGGCCGCCCCTTGGCGGCGCTGCCGCGCCCGAACAATCGGCGGCTTCTGGGATTCATCCTCGCTATCGGCCTCGTGACGTTTTTCGTGCGGCTGGCTTATCCGGTCGGCACGGAACTCATCGGTCTGCAGGTCGGTTATTTCCCGCTCTACATCGCCTTCTTCATCTTCGGCATTCAGGCATATCGCGCGGGTTGGCTTGATCAGTTTGAACCGGCGCAAACCGCCCTGTGGTTCCGCATTGCCGTGGCGCTCATCATCGCACTGCCCGCGATTCTCATACTCGGCGGCGCGCTGAACGGCGGCGGTGATGCCTTCAGCGGCGGGCTTACACCGCAGGCCTTGGCCTATGCGCTTTGGGAGCCGTTCCTCTGCGTTGGGATCAGCATGAAACTGCTGGCGCTGTTCCGCGCCCGATGGCATACCGCGTCCGCGCTTTCCCGGCTGCTCACCCAAAGCGCCTATGCGGCCTACATCATCCACCCCTTTGTCGTGGTCCTCGCCACGCGCCTGGCGCGCGATTGGCCTGTCCCGCCCATGCTGACCTTCCTGATCATCGCCCCGATCGCTGTGGCGTCCTGCTTCTTCATCGCCAACATGATTCGCCAGGCCCCGCTACTGAACAGGGTGCTTTGATCACAATTGCGCTGTGGAAATCAGCGGAAAGCGCTCTTGAAGATTAAGGGCGCCGATTTTTCTTGCAGCAGGATACCGCCAGCCACAGATGATGTTCTATGGATGATAGAATAGAGGTGACTTGAGCAAAACGAAGGGAAGCGCGGATGAACAGAAAGCAATTTACGCGGCGGAGATTCATGGGGTCTGTGGCGGGGGGATTTGGCGCCTTGTCCGTTGCGGCCATGGAAAACCGAGAGGAGAATGCAAGCATGCCGGATGGACTCCCAAACATCTTGTTCCTGATGACTGACCAACAGCGCTTCGACACCATCGCCGCCCTGAGCAACAGGGATATCTACACGCCCAATTTCGACCGTCTGGTACGGCGCGGTTTGTCGTTTACAACAGCCTATTCCACCTGTCCGGTGTGCGTGGCGGCGCGGTACACGATACGCACCGGGCGGCGGGAACCGATCACCGGCATCTATGCGAATATGCGTCCCGACCTCGTGACCGGCCAACCGGAGAACATGGAGGAGCGTTGCGGCGATTACCTGGCCCGCACGCTGCATTCCCAGGGATACCGCACCTTTGGCATCGGCAAGTTCCACACTTCCCCTTGGGATGAGGAACTGGGTTATGAAGTGCATCTTCACAGCGAGGAACTTTACGGTAATCCGGAGCAGCGCCGGCGGGACGCATATGCTGCCTCTATCGCCCGCGAATACCCGGAATATGATTTCATTGAAGGGCTGATGGGCGAGCGCACGGAGATGTACTACATGCCCCAAATGAGCCCGACGCCCGCGCATGCCGGCGTGGAGGCCTGGGCGGCGGACCGTGCCGTTGAACAGATTAACGCCGCAGATGCGCGGCCATTCTTCGGATTCGTCTCATTCGTCGGGCCACACCCGCCCTTTGCGCCGCCCATTCCGTTCAACCGCATGTATGACCCCGATCGCATGCCCAATCCGGTGTGCGGCGACTTTACCGTTGACCATATGGACGAGCAGATTCCCTGGATGAATCATGCCATCTGGGCGGAAGACATCAATGACTCCCACGCCCGTGTGCTGCGTGCACGCTACTACGGCGAGATCAGTTACATAGACCAGTGCATCGGGCGGATTCTTGATGCCGTAGATGCGCGCGGCGACGGTGACAACACCTTGATCTGCTTCTTCTCGGACCATGGCGATCACCTGGGCGATCACCATGCCTGGCAGAAGGAAAGTTGTTTTGAGGCGTCCTGCCATGTTCCTTTCCTGGTGAGTTGGCCCGTTCGACTGCCCCAAAATGAACGGCGCGCGGACCTGGTGTGCCTTGCCGATCTCTTCGCCATTGCTACGGCGGCTTCGGGCCATGTGGAGGTGAGAGACGGCATGGATGTGCTGGGCATGCTCCAGGGCGCCGTCGCGCCCCGTGACGCGCTCACAGCCTTTTATGGCGTGCCCGGCACGCCTCGCTTCAAAACCATGGTGCGCGCGGGGGACTGGAAATACATTTACATGGCCAACGGCGGTAGAGAGCAGTTGTTCAATTTGGCGGAAGACCCGAATGAACTCACACAACGTCTGGACCATGCGCCCGATGTGGCCGCCCGTCTTCGCGAAATGGCCGTTGAGGCCCTAAGCATCCCCAACGCGGAACGCGCCCTTTCAAATGGCGCGCTAAAGGCTTTTCCCTTCGAAGCGCTCCCAAAAACGAGAATCTACCAGTTTGACCGTTCGCGGGGCATTACCGGATTTCCCGAACATCCGATGGATGTCTTGATTTCTGAAACGTGAGGTTAAGAAACTGGTAACATTTTAGCCGACTGAAGTAATCACTATGCATAACCCTGCATTCGTGTTCGGTTAAGCAAGATCTTAGTGCGTTCACGCTCAATACTGCTAAGGAAGTGCGCCATGTTTTGGCCGATTGAAGTAAATTCAAATGGTTCCTGGTCTCCACTTCCAATCTCCGTCCGACTGATCCGACCCGTCCGACAGGTCCGACAGGTCTTACTGGTCCGAATCGCCGCAGTGCTGCCAAGCATGCGGCGCGGGAGCGCCGCGGTGGTGCGTTGCACCGCAGGAGCGGTGCAACGAGAGGAAAAGTTGCGCAAATCGGCTTAAATGTTACGAGAACTTCTTTCCCCTCAGGCGGCTGCCCATGACATTTGTCTTGTCGCCAGACGGGCAAATTGCCTTTCGGCATCTGGGCCTGGCTGCCTGGGATGGAGAAAAGACCGTCAACTTTTTGAAGGCATTGGCGCGGAATGGTCGTCAGGACGTGGACGGGGGCTTGGATCAAGATGCCACAACTTCCCGTACACAGCCGTAATTTGGCATGGCCTGTCGTCTAAACGGCGACTTCCCAGCCTTTCTTGAATACCGACTTGACCAGCGCCTGCGCTTCGGGCGCGCCCTTACAGGTCATCGTCGCGTGGTCCCAATCGAATTCCTCGCGTGCGCGGAAGGCGTTGTTCGCGAGCAAGACCGCCTCCGCCATCGGGCCGGTGTATCCGAAATGACAGGTGGGCAGGGTGGGGTCGCCCTTGCAGGCATTGACAAATTCCTGGCGGAATCCCGGAGATTCCGGGATGAACGGGGCCGGCGCCTTGAAATCGGCGAACTGATCTTCCGGTAGGAGTTTGTGGTCATTGAAGCCGCAGATCAACAGCCCCTTTGACCCGATGAACAGCGTGTTGCCATTGGTGGGCAGATTGCGCTCCTTCAGCGGCTGCGGCCCGCCCTTGGCTTGGTACCAGTGCAGTTTCACGGCGGGCCTGCTCCCCTTCGGCGGAAAATCAAACGTGGAATGAAATGCTTTCGGCGTCATGACGGGATGCGGTTCCTGGCCGCCGGCGCTCACATGCGTTGGATAATCCAGGCCCAGCGCCCAGAAGGGGATGTCGAGGATATGGCATCCCCAGTTCCCGGTTTCGCCGGTGCCGAAGTCCCAAAAGAACCGCCAGCCATAGGGGGTGATGTCCGGGTCATAGGGGCGGTATTCAACGGGACCCAGCCAGAGGTCGTAATCCAGCGTCGGCGGAATGGGCGTTTCTTCCTCTTTTCGCGGGACCATGCCCCGGTCGCTGTCAACCCAACTGTGCACCTCGGCGACCTCGCCGATGGCGCCGGTTTGAATCAATTCCACAACGCGGCGCATGTTGGGATTGGCGTGGCGCTGCGCGCCCAATTGCGTGACGAGGCCCTTGCGCCGGGCAAGTTCGGTGAGCACGCGGGTTTCCCATACCGAATGCGCCAACGGCTTTTCCAAGTACACATGCTTGTCCATTTCCATGGCCATGTATGCGGGGTGGAAATGCGTGTGGTCGGGCGTACTGATGACGACGGCGTCAATGGACTTGTGCATCTTGTCGATCATGCGGCGGAAATCGGTGAACTGCGCGGACTTCTCGAACTGCTGGTAGGCCGGGCCGGCGCGCTCCAAATCCACGTCGCACACGGCGACCATGTTCTCCTTTCGCAAATCCTTGTAGTTATCGAGGCCTTGGCCGCCGATGCCGACCATTGCAATGTTGAGTTTTTCATTGGCGGAAAGGGTTCGGGCGATGGCGGGACCCGTCTTCATCGCCGCCACGCCAAAGGCGGCCGATTTGATGAAAGAACGCCGAGTGATCCTCTTATTCATGACAAAACTCCTCCCTTTGCGACGGCGAAAAATCGGATACGCTCAACTTCGATGCAAGTCGTCAATATCGCCTTGCTCAAACATTCGCATCGTTCCTCGGGGCTTAGGGCCTCGAGATAAAGTTCCACCGCTTCACGTGCATTGGACCGCGCCTCCTCCAACGTGTCCCCTTGTGTCTGACATCCTGGTAATTCCGGGCGCCACGCATAATCCCCGTGGTCGTCCAGTTCCACCACAGCGGTTACTTTGTAATTCATTCGTTAACGCTCCCATGATCGTGTTGCACCTGAAAACCGCAGAACAAGTATATCAAATCCATTGGGTATTTGTGGAAACATGGATCATTCATACACAGCGCGCGGACTTGATATACGGTAACATTTTAGCCGATTGACGTAACCTTTGGAACCAAAACACTTAACGCTATTTTTGTCATTGTGAGCGAAGCGGCGCACAGCGCCGCTGAGCGAAGCAATCTGAGGCGCACTGGGTATCC
>CAZLII010000076.1:0-11125 GCA_964559065.1 uncultured Nitrospirales bacterium
TCTTGTCGCCCGCTTTTTTGACGCTGAATTGTCCTTTGTGGCGCGCGGCGTCGCGTTCATCATCGCCGGGATAGCGTTTCTGTTGGTGAATGTTGTGTTGTCCCGCCGCGCGCGCGCGCAAGAGGAGGCCCAACCATGACACGGCTCATGCGCTTGACCCTGTTCGCGGCGGTGGCCGCCGCGCAACTGGCCGTTCCCGCCTGGATGATCGCGGACCGTGAAATCACCTTGCGCCAAGGCCAGGCCGTCCGTTTCAAATGCAAACCCGTAGACCCCTATGACGCTTTCCGGGGGCGTTTCGTGGCGCTGGGTATTGAGAGCGACACCGTCGCATGGACGGGCCGCCAGATGCTTTCGTGGGGACAACCGGTCTATGCGTTGCTGGCCGAAGGCCCTGGCGGATTTACCGAAGTCTCCGGGATCAGCCTGACCCGCCCCAAGGAAGGGCTTGCCATTCAAGCCAAGGTGGGCAGGACAGTGCCCGGAAAAATCATGCTTTCGTTTCCCTTTGACCGGTATTACATGGACGAATACGACGCGCCGGAAGCGGAGCGGGCCTATGAGCGGAGTGACAGGACGGAGAAGTCCGCCTATATCACGGTGCGCGTGCGCGGAACAAAGAGTGTGCTGGAGGAACTCTATATTGCCGATATGCCTGTGCGGGAATACCTGCGCGCAACGGCAAAGGGGGATTTCTGAAAACCCCCCCGGACGCATTCCGGGAATAGCGCGGCGCGGCGGCGGTGTTGAGCGTTTTTACGGGGTTTGGGGGCAGGCCAATATGCAGCGATGATAAGCACGGGAGTATGGCATGGCGATGTTGGGAACAGTTGAACGCCCACTTCGCGTAGCGGTTGTCGGCAGCGGGCCGAGCGGTTTTTACGCGGCGGACGTATTGCTGAAGGCGGCGCCGGTATGCACGGTGGACATGTTCGAGCGGCAGCCCACGCCGTATGGGCTGGTGCGCAGCGGCGTCGCGCCCGACAACATGAAAATCAAGAGCGTCACAAAGACCTTCGAGAAAATCGCCGCGCATGAGCGGTTCCGCTTTTTCGGCAATGTGGAGGTGGGGGTGACGGCGCCGGTGTCTGTGCTGCGCCGGCATTACGACGCCATCATCTTCGCCTGCGGCACCGAGACGAATCTCCGGCTGGGCATTCCCGGCGAGGACCTGCCGGGATGCCATACGGCCACGTCGTTTGTGGGCTGGTACAACGGCCATCCCGATTATCGAAACTTCCATTTCGACCTGACCCAGGAGATCGCCGTGGTCGTGGGCGTGGGCAACGTCGCGGTGGACGTGGCGCGCATCCTCTCACGCACGGTGGACGAACTGAAACACACGGACATCAGCCAGGACGCGCTCGACGCGCTTGCGGAAAGCAGGGTGCGGGAAGTCCACATCATCGGGCGGCGAGGCCCGGCGCAGGCCAAATTCAAGGAGAACGAGATTCGCGAATTGGGTCGTCTCGCCGACTGCGATTGCATCGTGGACCCGGCGGACCTGGCGTTGAACCCGGAGAGTTGCCAGGAGGCGGCTGCGCCGAGCGTCGCCAGGATCCTGGGCATCCTCGAAACCTTGTCGCGCCAAACGCCGGCCAAGCGGCGCAAGGTGGTGTTGCGCTTTCTGCTCAGTCCGGTGAAGATCACCGGTGATGCGCGGGTGGAATCCATTATTCTGGAGAAGAACACGCTCAAAGGCGTACCGTTCCGGCAGGAGGCAAAGGGAACCGGCGAGGTGATTGAGCAGCCCTGCGGCCTGGTCTTCGCCAGCATCGGCTACCGCGCCATGCCCATGCCCGGTGTGCCGTTCGATGCGCGGCGCGGCATTATTCCCAACGCGGAAGGCCGGGTGCTGGAAGATGGACGGCCCCTGCCGGGGGTGTACGCGACCGGCTGGATCAAACGCGGTCCCACCGGCCTGATTGGCACGAACAAGCCCGACAGCGCCGAAACCGTCCAGAAAATCCTCGAAGATCTGCCGCACTTACCGCCCTGCGAGGACCCCAACCCCGACGCCATGCCGCAATGGCTCGCCGCGCGCGGCATCCGCGCCGTTAGTTTTGCGGACTGGCGCAAGATTGACACCGTGGAAATCGAGCGCGGCAAACCCCGCCGAAAACCCCGCGAAAAACTGCCCAAGGTCTCGCAGATGCTCGCAGTGATTGATGAATCACGCGAACAATGACCCCGCCAATCGCAACGTGATGAGGCGCTACAAGAACTCTCCCTCCTTGCCAAAGGAGCGGCTGATCTCCGGGGGGGCTTTCCCGGCAGCGGATGATGTTCTGGTTTCTTCAGTGCATTCGCCGAAAACTGACGCGGGATTGCAGCATGCTCGTCTCGGCCATGGTCTTTGCTGACCACGGACGGGACGCCCGTGCTACGCCATTTGTTGTTTCTATTCAGTGCTGTCCAAAATATTCTTGGCGCTGAGAAAAGCCTTCTATTATGTTGACCTGCTCCCCCTCACCCCACCCCTCTCCCAGAGGGAGAGGGAGCAACAACATTGCTCAGGTGTCGTCATAAACTCCCTCTCCCGATGGGAGAGGGGTGGGGTGAGGGGAACAAAACGGGACACCTTGGAACAAGGGCCAATGACGTGTCAGGAATTCCCACGGGGAGGCTTGCGCATAGAAAATGCCCTTGACATCATCTTGATTCAACAGAATTTTCCAAGGCTTTCGAGCATAGCCTTTGATTTACTTAACAACTTATTTTGGACAACACTGATTTCTATTGTGTTCGATTGTACTTCGGTCAAGGCCAGGTTGTTGGGGGCGTCATTGACGGGGCGCGCGGGGGAGTAAAAGGCGCTGTTCCAGTGTTTGTGCTATAAGGGTTATGCGATAACGCAAGGGACGCTGTGGTGGTCCCGTTGAACGGATAGCGCTTATGGACATGGTTGTTGCGTTGATATCGGCATGTTGGCTGGTCTTGGGGCAGATGGCGCCGTATCTGCTCTTTGGTTTTCTGATGGCCGGAGTCTTGTCGGTGGCGATCACGCCGGAATGGGTGGAGCGTCATCTTGGCGGGCGCGGGTTTGGCCCGGTGTTCAAGAGTTCCCTGTTTGGCATTCCGCTGCCGCTATGTTCCTGCGGGGTGATTCCGGTCATGGCGTCCATCCGACGGCATGGCGCGGGGCGCGGGGCGACGGTGGGCTTCTTGCTTTCGACGCCGCAAACGGGGGTGGACTCCATCTTCGCCACCTATGCGCTGTTGGGGCCGGTGTTGGCGGTGTATCGTCCCCTGGTGGCGCTGGTCACAGGCGTCGTGGGCGGGCTGGCGGCGCAGGTCTTTGACCCGGACCGGAGTGGGGGAGAGACCGATGCATCGGGTGTGCCCGCCTGCACGGCATCCTGCTGCAGTGATGGGCCGCGCCGGGGCCTTGTGGCGCGCGCGCTGGAGTATGGCTTTGTCACGCTCCCGCGTGACATTGCCAAGCCGCTGTTTGTCGGCATACTGATTGCCGGAGCAATGTCGGTTTTTATTCAGGAAAACTTCCTGGCGGCATATTTGGGGGGCGGGCTGGTGGCGATGCTGGTGATGATGGCGGTGGGCATTCCGATTTACGTCTGTTCCACCGCGTCCATTCCCATCGCGCTGGGTTTTATGCATATGGGCGCTTCGCCGGGGGCGGCGCTTGTTTTCTTGATCTCCGGACCTGCCACGAACGCTGCGGCGATCTCGGTGGTGTGGCAACTGCTGGGACGCCGGACCGCCATAATCTATTTGGCCACAGCGGCGCTGGGCGCGTTGTTGGCGGGGATTTCGTTGGATGCCTTGTACAATTACCTGCCGCCGGCAATGGTTCCCATGGCGCATCACGCGGAAGCGCACGCGTCGGGTTGGGTGGGGAATGCCAGCGCCGTCGCTTTGCTGATTATCCTGCTGGCCAGCCTGTTCGAAAAGCGATCAGCCGTCGTAAAAGGGGAGACCGCCGGTAAGGAAGGCGTATCAGCGATGACCGACCGCATTACCATTCGCATTTCCGGCATGACATGCAGCCATTGCGTCAATACCATAGCGCGCGCGTTGCGGCAGACGTCGGGCGTTCGTGAGGCCACCGTAGATTTGGACAGCGGGCAGGCCGTGGTTTCCGGGGAAGACTTGGACACGCAGGCCTTGCTCCATGCAATTCGTGACCTCGGCTATGAGGCCTCATTGGCGGACTCCTGAACAAACATTTGCGAACTGGGCACTCCTGGCGCCCTTCAGGATGTTTTTCATCGCACGTAAGCAATGTTCATTCATCAACGTGTTATGCGGGTACGCTACTGTGTGGGCGGGGGATGGGGGACGACTTTGCCCGGTGCTGCGTTGGGCTGCGCGACCAGTACAGGACTGGTGTGCTTCGGCGTGCGTTCAGGCAGGCAGCGTGTTTGTATTGCAGACTACAAACAGGCCTTGACAGAAGCAAGAGGAATCTTTATACTACACTCTGGTTTATAGGCAAATTGAAAAGTGGCTTGAAAGAAGCCCCGTCACGGAATCTTTCCGCTCGGACGGAATCACTCCTGTTCATGCGTACTCATTACGCCGTTCCGAGTCAAGGAGGTTCAGTGATGCCTGTCTTTGAATACACCGCAAGTTCGCCGAACAAAGAAGGCCATGTGGAGACGGGGCGGATTGTGGCGCGCGACAAGATTGACGCGTTCGACAAACTGAAGCGCCACGGTCTGCAATTGATGAAGTTGAAGAGAATCGAAGGGATTTCCTCGATTTTCAAGCGCATGAGCGCCGATATCAAGTAGTATTGCAGTGTTTTTTATAAGGGGGACACGTCAGGGCGGTCCGGAAACCCAAGGAGCATCAGGGTCGGGCACGGCGAGCGCCACGGCCAACACATCCACCAGTGCAGCATCTGCACGCCGCAACGCGGCGGCGCATTCCGTCACAGTGCCCGCGGTTGTCACCACATCATCAATAAGCAGCGCTGTTTTTCCCTGCACGGCATCGCCGGAAACGGCGAATGCGCCGCGCACGTTGGCATGGCGCTCCGGTCCCTTGAGTTTGCTCTGGGTGCGGGTGGGGCGAATGCGGCGGAGCGATTCGTCCAGCCGCGCACGCGGGAATGCGGGCAGCGCCTCGCGCGCCAGCAGCCGGGATTGGTTGAAACCCCGGTCCCGTTCGCGGACCTTATGTAAGGGCACCGGGACAATCAGGTCATAGGATTCCACATCCAATTCCCGCTGCGCGAAGTCCAGAATCAATGCGCCCAGCGGCTTGGCGAGCCGCTCGCGTCCGGCGAATTTCAGGAGTTTCACCGCCGCTTCGACCGCGCCTTCGTAGCGGGCCGCGCCATAGATGCGCCGGATGTGGCGGTTGGGTTTTTCCCGGCACTCGGCGCAGGGATAATTCCCCGGCATGCCAAAGCCTGCCAGCCCGGGATGCGGCTTTCCACAACAGATGCAGAAGGGCCGTTCGATGCGTGGACTGGATTCCCAACAGTGGGCGCAAAAATACCCGTTTTCCTCTGAGAACAGCCGTTCACCGCATTCCTTGCAGAATATCGGGAAGATCAGGTTCTTGACGGATGCGGCCCAATCCGAAACCCATTCCGGCCATTGCGCCCGCATGGCGAAAGAGCCTCTATCATTCCGGGCGGAGGATGTGAACGCTCTGCGCGGCGAGGCCCATTGAGATCGCGCCGTCATCCACCGTAACCCGCCGCCCGCTGTCTATTTCTTCATAGATGGTTCCATCCGGCGCGCCCAGACCGCGCAGCACATAGACCAGCGGGTCCGGGCACTCGTTGACGATAATCAGCCAGACCTTATCGCCAACCTGCTTTGGCAGGACGTGAATGGTCCGGTCCACGGATCCGAAGGTTTCCTTGACTTCGACATGAATGCCGATGGGGGCGTCATGTGCGGACAGGACGGGCTGCAGGGCGTGCAATTCGGCGGCGAGCCACATCAAATCCTGCCAGAGCGTCGAATCCTTCTCGATGCTGGCGGTTCCCCAATAGAGGATGCCGCGCGCGCCGCGTGCGATGGCGTCATAGGCCATGAATCGGGATTCTTCGTAGGTGGGACGGCGCAGTTCCCGGCGCTCCGCCTCGCTGCGCTCCGGTTGGATGTCGCCCCAGCCGAACCCCTGCAGGACCATCCATACAGGCTTGCCTGGCGCGGCCTGCTGCATCCTTCTGGTGTAGGCGCCCACGGCGGCGACGCTGCGCTCGGCAAGGTCGCTGTGGCCCACTTTCGGGGTGAAAGGAATGGGATAGATGTCGCAACCCACGATGTCCGCGCCCTGGTTGAACATGGCCAACTGGGCGATTTGGTTGCGCGGCGCATGATTCATCCAAACGGGATGGTCGGGATCAATTTTCCGCAGGAGTTTGTAGCCCGCTATCATGCCTTCGCAGAGTTTTGCGGCGCGCGCAGGCGCATCGGCAAGCCCGTAGCCGGGGCGGGGGGAATATTCGCCGAGAGCGCTCCACAGCGCATCCGCGAGTGGTTCGGCTTCGTCATACAGGGCCAACCGCTGCAAGCGCCGCACTTCCGCCAACTGTCCCCGCAGTTCCCGTTTCTGGTCTTCGTCTTCCAGTGCATTAATCTTTTCCGTCAGACGTCGCGGTTCTTCCCCCGTGCGCCAGAGGATGGCATTGTACCAGCAATTCCACAGCGCCTCGTCCGGCACTTCCCACACCAGCATCGCGGGATGCGCGGCAAAGCGCTCCACCATCGAATGCAATGCGGCTTCGCGTTCTTCCGTCTTCTCGCTGAGGTCAATCGCGTAGCCTGTATTGATCCACGCCCACAGGTTTTGGGCATGTACCCGGTCCAAGGCGGCTTCATTTGCGGAGACATACACCAGATTGAAACCCGACTCCGCCGCCTCCCGAAGCACGGCGTCGTCCGAAGGATTCTCATACAAACCCAAAATGAATACCCGCTCTCCGTCCACGACCGCCATCCGGTCCTCGGCGATGTGGAAGGTCGCCGCAGCAGCGGAAAGCGCGCCACACAGTCCAAGCGCCATAGACCCAAGTGTTAATTTGCCATACATAAGCGTTTCTCCATTTTCTTCAGGCCCATTCTATGGGTGTTGTTCCGCGAGTTCCAGTTTTTGCATGGGAATGCTATCTGTTTTTTGGCAGGCTGAAGCCTGTACTCCAGAACGGCAGGCTAAAGCCTGTACTCCAGAACGGCAGGCTGAAGCCTGTACTCCAAACTTTTTCCCGTCGAATTCCATATGCCCTGTTGTCCTTTGTGTCGTTTTCGTCCTTTGTGTCTCTGATTTGGCGATCACAAAAACGTGTCCCGCTTACGGACCAGCGTCGTGACCGGGTCCAAGCCCAGCAATTCGATAATCTCGCGGGGTTTGGCGAGGCGTCCGTCCACGCTGCGCGTGATGAAGTCAATCACGGCACCACCGTCATCCCCAGGACGGCATGAGAGGGATTCGATCATCGGCCGGATGTCCAGAGAGACGGTTTTTCGGCGGTCCTGCCCGTTGGGGGTTATGCCCACGCCGGAAACCTTCACCTTGCGCGCAATCGTCACGCACCCTGCTTGCATGATTTGTTGAATGGCGTCGGCGATGGGCGCATGCGCGGCTTCGGTGAAGAGGGTGTAGGCGAAACCGACGACGCTGCTCATGAGCGAGGGGCCGCGCAGGGGTGCGTCGGCGGCGTCATAGACGTGAAAATCGCGGGGCAGGGTCTCGCGCAGGCGCGCCAGCAGTTCGTCGGGATAGACGAACCTATCCAGCACAACATCCATGTAATCCCCTTCGCTTTCTTCGCCGAGCGGCGCGGCGGCGGCAAAAGTGACCTTGGGATGCGCGTGGAAACCCTTGGAATAGGCGATTGGCGCGCCCGCGCGGCGCAATGCCCGCGTCCAGGCGCTTTGCATTTCCAGGTGGCTGAGAAAGCGCGCTTCGCCGCTGCGACCGATGCGGAAACGGATGCGTTGAATCGGTTCACGGTCTTGGACTGTTTCATGCCGTGATGAGGTGTTATCCCGGGGTATGGTCTCTGCTTGGATTTCCTGTCCGGCGGCCTCGGTGTGTCGCTCCCGCATCCGGCGGCACAGTTCCGGCGCTTGACGATTCGCGCCGCACAGGTTGCAGACGCCGCTACGGCAATCCTGCACATGTTCCAGCGCCAACGCACGCCGCCATTCCTCCAGCAGCCATTCCTTCGTCACGCCCGCGTCAATGTGGTCCCACGGAAAACGCGCATCGGGCGGACGCTCGCGGAACGCGGCCTCGACGTCATAGCCGGTTTCTTCAATTGCGGCGCGCCATGCGCCCATGTTGAGTTGTTCGTCCCATGTCTCGAAGCGCGCGCCATGACGCCAGGCTGCTTCAATGAGGTCCGCCGCGCGGCGGTCCGCCCGGCTCAGCAGGCCCTCGATATAGGACGCTTCCGGGGCGTGCCGCCCGAACTTGACGCCGCGCATCTTCCTGAACGCATCGGCCAGCAGCCGCTGCCGCCGGACGGTTTCGTCGAGGCTGATTTGCGCCGCCCATTGGAACGGCGTGAACGGCTTGGGCACGAAGGTGGAGACGCCGGTGCGAATGGCGGCGCGGCGGCTGACCCGTCTGCCGGCTTCCAGAGTGCGCTTGCACAGGTCGGCAATCGCGCGCACATCCTCGTCGGTTTCGGTGGGCAGGCCGATCATGAAATAGGTTTTTACATGTTCCCAGCCCCGCCGGTACGCTTCGCAGGCCATCGCGATCAGGTCCTCATCGGGGATGAACTTGTTGATTACGGCGCGCAGGCGCGGCGTGGCGGCCTCCGGTGCGAAGGTCAGCCCACTGCGGCGCACCCCCGCGATCATGTCGGCGAGTTCCACGGAAAACGAGTCGAGCCGGAGCGACGGCAACGCCACGGAGGCGTTTACCCGATGCGCGCGTTCCGCCGCCATGCGCAGGAGGCTCCGCGACCGCGAGTAGTCGCACGTGGAAAGCGAGACGAGCGAGATGTTCTCCAGTCCCGTGTTCTCCAGCGTCCGCTGAATCATTGCGTCAATACGTTCCAGCGACCGCTCGCGCACGGGCCGGGTCACCATGCCTGCGTGGCAGAAGCGGCAGCCGTGCGTGCAGCCGCGCAGCACCTCCAGCGCAGCGCCGTCGTGTACGAGTTGCGTGAACGGCACGATATACTTTTCCGGGAACGGCGAGGCATCCAAGTCGGCCACGATGCGTTTTCGGATTCTCGGTCCGTCCGCCGGCGGCACGATGCTTCCGTCTGCGAGGATTTCCATCGCATAGAATGCGGGCACATAAACGCCCTCGATCGCCGCAACGGCCTTCAATTTTTCCAGGCGCGGCGCATGGCGCACTGGCCGCAATGCCGCCGCGATTTCCAGTACTGCATCCTCGCCGTCGCCGATGACAAAAAAATCCATGAACGGCGCCATCGGCTCCGGGTTGAACGCGGCGGGTCCGCCCGCACAGACCAGTGGATGCGTGTCGTCGCGCGCGTCCGCGCGCAGCGGGATTCCGGCAAGATCGAGGGCATTCAGGACGTTTGTGTAGGTGAGTTCGGATTGCAGCGAGAAACCGATTAGGTCGGCGGCGGACAATGGGTCCTTGGATTCGTAGAGGAATAGCGGCAGGTGGTGTTCGCGCAGGAGGGCTTCCATGTCCGGCGCGGGCGAATATGACCGCTCCGCCCACACCCAGTCCAATCGGTTCAACGCGGCATAGAGGATTTGCAGGCCGAGGTTTCCCAGACCCAGTTCGTAGAGATCAGGGAAAAACAGGCAGATGCGGAGGTCCACCGCTTCTGCGCTCTTGTGCACTGTGTTCAACTCGCCGCCCAGATAGCGCGACGGCCGTTCCACGCGCGGCAGGATTTCGCGGAGCAGGCGCATCTTCATGGCCGTCATGACGCCGCCCTTCCGCCCCCCCAAGCCGCGATTTTTCCATCATGATCAAACAGTTCCAGGGCGTTGCCGCGCATCAGCCGCTGCACCAGGGGTTCGACCTCGCTGAAGGCAATCCAGTTTTCTTCAATCAATTCGGAAATCGCCTGCGTAATGCCCTTGCGGGCCACCGCCGCATGGCCGGGAACCAATTCCACCGGCAGCACATCCGCGCCAAAACACAGCACCTTGTTCGCCGGGACGGCCATCAGGAATTCCTTGAGGAAACGCACACTTGCCTCGGGATTGATAATCCACGCCCAGCACATGTCCACCCAGACGTTCGGGTAGTGCTTGGCCAGCGCGATAATCTCGTCCAGGTAGGGGTAATTGATGTGGAAGAGGTCGAAGCGCGCGTCGCGGTGTTCCTGGGCGAGCAGACAGATGTCACCGGCGTTATGGCGCACGCGGTGCAGCGGCATGCCGCCATGCCCCGCGAAGTAGCCCAGATGCAGTTTGACCGGGAGATGGTATTCCGTAGCCTTGTGGATGCAATAATGCGCGAGGTGGTCCTGCAACGATTTGAGTTCCACAGGGGAAACACTTCCCGGCTTTTTCCGGTACCGCGCAAAGATGGGGGCGGCCTCCGCCGCGCTCACCGGCGCATAATCCAGTCCCCGCGCGTAGGCGCTCTGGTTCTTGGTGGCGATTGCGCGGGGACCGTAGGTCTCGAAGCACCAGTCAATCACGCCGTGCCATTCCTTCAGCGTGTCCGCCTCCTTTCCCGTCGCCTCCCGCACCGCCGTTATGTCAAGCCCGGAACCCAGGGCCACGGTGCTCAGGTCCTGCAGCAGCAAATCGGGCATTTCGGTTTCCATGAAGACCGGCGTCTGCAGGCTGTTTACATGCGCGTATTCGATGTTGGCGACATCCCGCAGAATGGTTCGGTAATAGCCCGGCTTGACCGCCGCGCGCAGTTTTTCAGAGATGGCCTCTACATTGCCCGCGTGGATGTCGTCTTCGCCGTAGAGCATCCGCACCGATGCACGCACGAATCGCCCGTACCCCGTCAAGCGGACGCGTTCATAATACGGCGCGAGCAGCCCCCATTTGTCCTTTGGCTTCACGTCATAGTTGAAAACCCGTTTCAGGTCGGCTTCTGGCATGCCGGACACGATCAAGTCCGAATCCGTGTAGTGCGAGAACAGCATCCCGATGTCCGAAGCGGGGATGCCGCTTCCCCGTCGCTCCTCCAGCGCCGCCAGGCGCGTGGATTCCTCCCAGAGATGCGTATGCGTGTCCAC
>CAZLII010000077.1:0-11119 GCA_964559065.1 uncultured Nitrospirales bacterium
GCCCGCGCGCCACGGCGCGCAGGAATTGACGCAGGGCGTTGGCGGTCTCATCGCCGATGTCGCCGCTGATTTCCAGGGATGCCGCAGGATCATGGCCGCGAAACGCGCCCGCCACGGCGGGCAGCGGGTCCACCATGATTGAAATGCGAACGTCTCTGTCCGCCAGGCGCGCCATGGCGCGAACATCGCGACAGCAGGCGGCGATGGCCGCCGGGTCCGCGGGCGGTCGGGGCCAGACGCATTCCAAGTGCAGTTCCCGCTGCTTGCCGGCCCTCGCCAGCAGCAGTTGCGCTGCCGCCAGCATGTTGTAGGGATCATGGACGTTAGGGACATCAGGGACATCAGGGACATTTTGAGCGGGGCGGGCTGCGCCGACCATACGACGTATCGCGCGACGCGCGAACCACCTGCGGGGGGGCTGTTGGGAGTTATCACCCGCGCATTGCACGGTTAATCGTTTCAGGCCGCGCTCCATCTCAAAGCGTTTGACGTAGTCTTCCTGCTTCGGCACGGCGAAGATGGATTTCGCAGCGCGCAGCCATTCGAGTTCCCCCGCCACCTCCAGGATTTCCTTCTCGGTGTGGCGGCCCTGGAGCAGGTGCAGGATGCGGTTCAGCGTCGCATGCGGGTAATGCTCCAGCACGTCCCAGGACACCGCATCGCACTCGAAGCAGAAACAGGTTTCCGGGTCCACGGCATAGCGCCTGCCGTCGCGTTCATATCGGTGGAGCGCCGGCCCGGCCATCAGTACGCCCCCAGGGTGCCTCTGGAGCGGCTCCAGCGTTCCATGAATTCAAAGACGACGACGCCGATGGCCGTCCAAGCCACGCAACTCACGATCAGCCAGAAGAACGAGGGAAGCGCATAGACGGGCATGAAATCGCCCGTGAGCCGGCCCTGATCCTGGATGAGTACGTACTTGAGACAGATGGCCGCGTCGGTGACCGGCAGGGCGTGGGTGACGGCGGCCAGCGCCCAGCCCTGGTGCAGCATTTCTTCGCGCGCGAACACGGCCAGCGCGAACAGCCCCATGCGCAGGAGAATCGCGATCTGGCCCACCTGCTTGAAAACCAGCACCAGCCCGCCGACCATGAATCCAAAGCCCAGCAGATTGATGAACGTCAGGGTCAATAAGATCAACACGGCTGCGGCGTCGAAATACAGGCGCCCTCCCACGGTCAGGGTCACCAGCCACACCATGACGCCGGAGGAGAGGATGGTATAGACCGAACCTACGGCGGTGCGCGCCAGAAAATTGAAGATGAGGCCATGCGGACTCATGCAGAGTTGCTCGAGCACGCCGGTCTGCGCCATCTCCTGGATGCCCTGTGTGAACATGCCCACCACGCCGAAGGCAAACATGCCGATGATGAAGCCCAGCACAAAATTCGTCGCCGCCGTGGGATCATCAAATCGGCTCATGCTCTCTTCCACGGCGGGGCGGCTGTAAATGAAGCCCGCGATCAGCACCATGAGCATGCCATAGCCGAGGATCATGCCGGTGATGGTGCGGAACCAGTAGCGGCGCATGATGATGAACGACCGCACAATCTCGGCCTTCATGACAAGAAAGAAACCCATGCTACTCCTCTCCGGTGTATTCCGGACGTTCTTCCGGGGCTTCCCCGGTCAATTGCAGGAAAACGCTTTCCAGGTTCTGCTGGCGCTGGGCGAGGCTGCGGAGTTGAATGCCGCCTTGGCGCAGCAACTCGATAACGCGATAGAAGGTTTCGGAACGTTGATCCGGTTCATCCGTTACGCGCAGGACCAGCGCCGGGCCGTCGCTGCTTTGTTCCGTCGCGCAATCCGACACGCCGGGGATTGCCTGCACCACCTCGGGGTCCGGCAGGCGGTCCAGTTTGAACACGAACACGTGTCCCGAAAAGAGGTCCAGCAGTTCCGCGGTGGGTTTGCACGCGATGAGTTTGCCTTTGTTGATGATGCCGATGCGGTCGCACAATTCCTGGGCGACGTGCATGTCGTGCGTCGTCACCAGCACGGAACGCCCCTGTTGGCGGGTGAGTTCGAGGATTTTGTCCTTGATGGCGCGGCTGCTCTGCACATCGAGGCCGGTGGTGGGTTCATCGAGCAGGAGCACCTGCGGGTCGGCAATCAGGGCGATGCAGACGGCGAGTTTCTGTTTCTGTCCGCGCGAGAGCCGCCGCACCTGTACGTTCTTCTTCTCTTTCAGGCCGATGAAATCCAGCAGTTCGTGGGCGCGGTCCCGCAGCGCCTTGCCGCGCACGTCCTTCAGGTTGCCGTAGTATATGAGGTTTTCCAGGGGCGTCAGCGGCCACATGCTTGTGCGCGTGCCCTCCAGCACTACGCCCACCTTGCGCAGCACTTTCTTGCGCTTTTTCTCGACGTGCATGCCGTCCACATAGACCGCGCCGTCGTCCGGCCGCACCAGTCCCGAGACCATCTTCACCGTGGTGGTCTTGCCAGCGCCGTTCGGCCCCAGCAGGCCGAAGATCTCGCCGGGGCGGATGCCGAAGGTGATGGCGTCGGCGGCGTGGACCAGGCGGCGATTGTAAATGCGGCGCGTGCGCGTGTCTTCATCTATGTGGAAAAAATGGCGGGTGACAAAGGCTTTGTCCACATGGTCCAGTTCCACCAGAAATTCCCGGTTCATACGCGTTCTCCGGGTAGGCGTTGATAGGTGTGCTCCAGCGCGTTCAGCGCGCGTTGGGCGTCGCCCAGTTCCTCCGTCTTCATCAGATACTCCAGGTACAGGCTCTCCAGGTTGCGCAGGGCATGAACGACCACTACGAGACTGAGGCTGTTTGTCCAGTAGTATAGCCCGCCCAGCAGCAGCGAAAAAGCCAGAAATTCCGCTGATTGCACAGGCGGATTCTTCAGAAAATGTTTGTGCACGACGGCGAACGCGAGCGCCACAACGACAACGGCAAGCATGGGCCGCCCCGTCCACGCCGTCAGCAGCGGCTGCGCCGCCGCGCGGTAGATGATTTCCTCGGTAATGCTGACCGCGATGAAGCGCAGCATGAGCATGGGCGTCTCCGCAAGAAAGCGGAGGAATGGGCCGACTTCAAGGAAATGCGCCGCCGCATCGCGCAAGACGCCGTGCGTGATTAACAACGACACGGCGAAAATGGCATGGCCAATCAGCAGTCCCGCGCCGATGTGCAGCGGGGAAACCAAATCGCGCGAGAACGCGCCGTGTTGCCAGGCGAAGTAGCAGGCCAACAAAAAGAGCGGCGTCTGGATCAGCAGCATGCCGTGTGTGAAGCGCCGGTGCGCAGGATCGTCCCGCCGATTCGCCAGCATCGTATGGACAATATAGGCGGCGAAGCAGAAGGAAAAAAGTATCTTCACGACGGCGCACCCGCTTCCTCGCGCGCGAGATATTCAATCATTGCGCGGAGGGAGACATCTTCGGACTGGCGCTGGTAGCGCGCGCGAAGCGCCTCGAACTCCGGGCGGAGCAGGCCGTAGCCGTACATGTCGTGGGTTTGACCGTCGCGGACGACGTGATCGCGCAGGGTCAGTTCACGAACCGCGCCGGCCTTCTCGAAGATGCGCCAGGACGCCGTGTTGAACGAATAAATGATTGCGCCGACGCGGTGCAGGTTGAGTTCATCGAAGCAGTATTCCAGCGCCCGGTAGATCGCCACGGCTGCGGTCATCCGGCTGCGCGCTGCGCGGCTGCCGATATACAACTCGATGTTGCAGGAACGGTTGCGCCAACTGATGTTCTGCAGGGAAATCAGGCCGATCGGCCCGTGCTGTTTCGAGTCCAGGATGAGATAGACGCCCCCGGGCATCGTGTGCCCCGCCGTGCGGCCGAGCATGGAGACGATCTGCTCGCGAATCTGCTTCGGCGATCTCGCGGGATCGCCATAAAGAAACCTCTGAAAATCAGGATCGTCCATCCAGCCGATCACCGTATCCAGGTCTTCCCGGTCCGCCCGGCGTATCCATGTCTCCGTCGAAAACGGCACCGCTTTCCCTTTCTTATCCGCCCGCGTTTTTCGCAAAGAGGCTGAGCACTTCGAGATTATGCCGCCGTCCGGCGGCGTACAGGACTTCCCGCTGTACGCCCTCGCTCTGGAACCCGTGGCGCAGCAGGGCGTCGCGCAGGGCGGTTTCGCGGTCCAGGCAATGCGCGACCAGTTTGCGCATCCGCAGCCAATTGAAGCCCCGACTGTGGAGAAATGCGATGGCCTCGCTCGCTTCCGGCCCGGCGCAATCCGATTCTTCACACATCATCAGGGTGGCTTCCGCGAAGCGCGCCTCGGCGCTCACGCCGCGCAGGCCGCAGAACCCCACAATCTCCCCCATTCTGTTTTCAATGGTGAAAAACGCGCCGCGCACCGCTTCTTTGCGCCCCAGCATCTCGCGCAACTCGTCCACCGTGGGCATCATCGGCTCGCGGCGCATGTCCAGCAACGCCGCGCGCGGTCGCTGCAGGTCGTAGAGGCTATGCAGGACCGGCGCATCGTCCGGGTCCGTCGTGCGTATGTAAGTGTATATGCCTTGAATCATGAATGACACCCCGGCGCCGCCGGCCGGGATGGCTGCGGTGAATCGGGGCGAACAGACGCCCCCTGCCCCGAAGGATTCGCGGTCAGCCGTAGATTTCGTTTTTCTTGGCGTAGCGGAAATCCTGCCACGCCCGCCAGATGGCATTCATGAAATCCGTGAATGCATCCGCCCGCACCGTCGAAATTTTTTTGATATGCTTCATGGTCCTACTCCGTCACCGAAAAGTTGTTTCTGGCGCATATTAAACCAGATTCCCGCGCCGACTACAACCGACAACATACGGGCCGCGCCGTCCGCGCCTCCTACGCGGAAGGCGTTTCCACCGGATTCCGCGGGTCCTTGTTCTGAACAATCGGAATGAACATGCGAAGCACGGCTTCAATAAACGCCAGTTTTTGCGCCGGCGTCGGCTGGTTGGCGATTGCGGGCGGTCTTGTCAGACAGCATATATGCTTCACGGCGTTTTTCTCCGGGGGATGCGAGGCGTGCGCATCAGACGCTAATAGCCCATTTTCTGCTGAAAAATGTCAATGAATTCGACGATTATTGTCAATTTCACTTCGGGGGCGACAGACGCAGCGGTCTTGGGCGTCTTGGTAATGGGACGCAGACGCTTCACGGGTGCATTCCTTTGTTTTCCCTGGGCCGGCGGTTTACGCATCCGCCTCAGTCCGAATTGGACGGATACTTGCCCTGGAGTGATGCCTCAATTATCGGGAAAATGAAACCGGTGAGGAACTCGAGCAGGAAACACAGTCGCGCCTGGAAATCGCTGCGAATGTCATCGCACATGCTCGCGGCCATCGCCGGTCGGGTGATGGATTTCATGTGTGCCATCGCCGTTTATCCTCCCATGCCTTTGCCGAAAATCGCAACCCCTGGCGCTGCGAAACCGACAACGCATTCTGGTGTCGCACAAGCCAACGCACGCTTCTTAACGACAGAAAAGGGACTCCCTCGCTGTCGCAAAAAAGCCTGTCCAGAAATTAGACGTTCTTGGAAATCAATGCGCTGCCGATAACTTCCAATATGGCCGCAACCACTGCAATCACCTGTCCGATCGTGATGTCTGCGGCCTTTGCGGGCTTTCTGCTGATAGTGCGAACGTGCTTCATTCTTTTCCGTCTCCTCACTGCTATGGGGTTGACCATTGTTTCAACGTCGCTGCTTAGACAGCCGGCACTCCCGGCGCTTCGCCCGGCGGCGCTGGAAACATCGTCTAACACATCCTGTATGACAGTATAACAAGCCCTTCTCATCTATTCAATTGCTGTCGTCACGAGGGAGCGTATTCCGCATGCACCTGTGCGCAATACTGCGTGTCCCACAAATACCTACCCACGTTCCCCTTGGCTTGTTGCAGAATCCCTGAAAACACCTTCCAAATACAACACCATCCCGCCGTATACTATTACCATTAGAACGCAAAAGTTCCCAGTGTTGCTGACGGCGGCGCATTTCTATATATGGCGACTTTGTCATTTCTCATTATTCACAACTTCATGCGATCATTGCGCCGTCTGTGCGCGTGGGCTTTGCCCCGCGTCTGCTCACGCGCGTGCTGCTGTGCCCCCTTTTTTCTTGTCGTTGACCAGCGTGTTCAGGAAAGCCGAGCGGAGGGGTTTGACGGCGAGCAGCGCCTTAATGGGCGGGGTGTTCTCGAGCGCACGGGCGAGGTGCGCTAAGACCCGGTGATGGACGCGTTCGGGGTTGTCGAAGATGAGGTCGGCGAGTTTGCCGCGCTCGATGGCCATATGCAGGACGCGGTCGAGCGTGCCTTCGGGGGTAAACACGCGCTTGGGTCTGGGGTTCATGCGGACGGCGCCGGACCGGCAGGCGGCGTAGCAGACGCCGCAACCGAGGCAAAGGTCTTCCTCCACCACGGCGAGTTTGGTCTGTCGGTCGCCGTTTCCGCCGTTATTCTCGGGCATGGCCATGTCTATGGCGCCCACGGGGCACGCTTTGGCGCATTGGCCGCAGCCGCGGCAAAGGTCGGCGTTTACGGCCATGATCCAGTTCGACGAAACGACGGCGTTCTTGATCTCGAAGTGTTTGACGGCGTTCATCATGCCGCAGCAGCAGCCGCAGCAATTACACATGTAGGTGAGGTTGCGTTGGACATTGTCGCCGACCTGGGCAAGTCCGGCTGCTTTGGCCGCCTCCAGGATTTTCATGCCTTCGGCGGGGGTGACGGGCCGGGAAATGCCGTTGCGGACCATGGATTCGGCGGCTTCGTTCAGGGTGAAGCAGGTTTCCACCGGGCGCTCGCAGGCGTGGCCGAGATGTTCGGCCTTGTGGCGGCAGGCGCACAGGGAGACGCCGATGGCGGTGGCATTTTCGATGATGTTGCTGGCGCGTTCCCAGTCGAGGATTTCCGAGTGGTCGTCATCGGGCAGGGCTTCTTCGCGGACAAGCGACCGGCCGATTTGCGTTTCGCCCTGGAATACGGCATGGCCGAAGGCCTTGTCGTTATACATGTACTGGTCGAACAGCCGGGCCAGTTCCGCCATCGGCATATCCTCACGCGCGCGCATGAACGTGAATTCGAAGAAGCCGATGACCACCGGCGGCAACATGCAATACCGGCGTTCCTTGTGGACGAAATCGAGCAGCAGGCCGCGCCGCGCGAGGTCGGTCACCTTGCCGTCGAGTTCATCCAACGGCATGTTAAGTTTGCGCGCAAGCGCGGGCAACGGGGTTGGGCTGGCGGGAATCCGGCGCGCGAAATCGGCATCCTCCGGCGTGAATAACAGTTTCAGGATTTGCATGAGCACGGGCGAATCGGGCGCGCCCGTCACCATGCGTTCGAGCCGCTGCTGCAGGAGCCGATGCTCCCGGTCAGGATTCACTGTATGGCCCATATGATTCTTGCGCTCCTTCCGCGTCAATCGCGGTGGGGCATTCTACACCATGTTTCCGGCAAGGAGGAAACGCCTCACGGCCACGCCTGAGAGAAAAGGGAAGCGTTTACTGGGACATGGCATCCAGGAGCGCGGTCATGAACTCCTGCATCTTTGGGATATGTTCCGCGCAACCGGCGCGCAGGGCTTCTTCCGGCTGCACATAAGGGCCGGCGACAAGTTCGGCCACACAGTGGCGCACAAGGCGGCCTACGCTCTCCCGCGTCGTTTCGAGATGAAACTGAAGCGCCAAAACCCGCTCGCCGTAGCGAAAGGCCTGGTTGGCGCAGGCATCGCTTGCCGCCAACCGTTGCGCGCCTTCAGGAATGTCGAAGGTGTCGCCATGCCAATGGAAGGCGTGGAATTCCTGTGGCAGGACGGAAAAAAACGGACACGCCGCCGATTCCGGGGTGCGCCGCACCGGGAACCAGCCGATTTCCCGTTCCGGGTTGCGCCCTATGGGCGCGCCCAGCACGTCGGCGATCAACTGCGCTCCCAGACATATGCCGAGTACGCGCTTTTTCTGGCGAATGGCTTCTTCGATGAACGCTTTCTCGCGCGGGAGCCACGCGTACCGCTCCACATCGTGCACATTCATGGGGCCGCCGAGGATGATGAGCCAGTCTATCTCCTTGACCGCCGGCAGGCGTTCGCGTTGGTGAAAACGGGTGCGGGTGATCGCGTGCCCCTCGGAACGCGCCCAGCGTTCCATGTTTGCCAGGTCTTCAAACGCAACATGCTGCAAATAGTGAATACGCACGCCGTATCCTTTCACGCAAGACGCCTTGGAAACCGTCATTACCGACCTTCGTCCGCGAATGGGGCATGGCCCTAATTTCGCCGGAGAGCACAGCGATGACGCGGGAACTTCCGTCTCCCTGGACGCCTCCTCCATATGAAAACGCGACGTCCGGTGTTCTGTCAACTCCCGGACGCCGCGCTGTGGTGCGTGATGCTATTTCGCGTGTTTGGCCAGATACTTGGAGACGCCTTCGGCGGACGGTTTCATGGCTTCGTCGCCCTTCTTCCAGTTCGCCGGGCAGACCTCGCCGTGCTTCTCGGTGTACTGAAGCGCGTCGAGCACGCGCAACGCTTCGTCCACACTGCGGCCCAGCGGCAGATCGTTCACCAGCGCATGGCGCACGATGCCGTCGCGGTCAATCAAAAACAGGCCGCGCAGGGCGACGGCATCGTTGACCAGCACGCCGTATTCGCGCGCGATATTCTTGGTCAGGTCCGCGACCAGCGGGTACTGGATATTGCCGATGCCGCCCTTGTCCACCGGGGTATTCTTCCATGCCCAATGCGAGAAATGGGAATCCACGGACACGCCGATCACTTCACAATTGCGGTCCTTGAACTCCTTCAGTTTCTTGTCGAAGGCGATGATTTCCGACGGGCATACGAAGGTGAAGTCGAGTGGGTAGAAGAACAACACCACGTATTTGCCTTTGAACTGCGAGAGGCTGAATTTCTCATTGAACGAATTGTCAGGCATGACCGCCGTTGCGGTGAAATCCGGCGCCGGCTGGGTCACTTTGATGCAGCAACAGGACATAACAGTTTCTCCTTTTTGGTTTGTGTGCGCGTTGTTTGCCGGGGTCGGCGCTCCCACCCCGCGCCGAACCTGCGAATGCAGTCCTTACTGTTCAATAAAACACATCGCGGCAGTTGCGTATTCCTGGGGTCAGCCGCCGGTAGGAGCGCCTGTAATGTCCGCCACAATCGTCGGACTGACCACGCGCTGGCCCGCCTCGCGGTCCAGCATGAACAGGCCGCCGGGGGCGTCTTTCACCAGGCGCAGGTTCTGGACCATTGCGTCCGCGTTCGCCTCTTCCTCCACCTGCTCCGTCACGAACCATTCCAGAAACACGCGCGATGCGTGGTCATCCTCGTTCACGGCGAGCGTGGAAAGTTTGTTGATGCAGTCGGAGATATGGCACTCATGCTCATATGCCGCCTCGAAGGCTGCCAGCGGCGAATCCCATTGCGCTTGCGGCTCCTTGATCACCTTGAACTTCACCTCCGCGCCGCGCTCGAAAAGGAAATTCACGAACTTGCGTGCGTGGAAGAGTTCCTCTTCCACCTGGATGCGCATCCAGTTTGCGAAGCCCTGCAGATTCAGGCTCTCGAAATACGCGCGCATGGCGGCGTACAGATAGGCCGAATAGAGTTCCTCGTTGATCTGGTTGCTAAACGCCTCCTGTAGTTTCTTCTTCATCATGGGTTTTTCCCTCCTTTATGGCGTCACCCGGGCGGGGTTTCCACGTTTTCCGCCGGGCGCGCCGTTGTTTGCCTTCTTTCGCCGACATTCAGGGCACACGCCCTCAAATTCCAAACGATACCCAAGCACCTGATATCCGGTCTCGTTCGACACAGCCTGCGGGCGGACCTTTGCCGGACTAACAGACACATCATCCAAACGACCGCAATGCAGACAGCGAACATGCCAATGCGACGCCGTGTCACCGTCAAATCGCGCCGGAGCCCCTGGCACATCCAGTTTCCGAACCAACCCGCAGCGTGTCAACTCATCCAGGTTCCGGTACACCGTGCCCAGGCTGATCCTCGGTATATGCCGCCGCACCACGGCATACAATTCATCGGCCGTCGGATGCGTCTTCAGGCCTTTCAGTGTTTCCAGGATAACGCGACGTTGTCGAGTCATGCGTTGCATATCACTTCCTTATCAGGATTAGTTATTATTACCATAAATACCGGCAAAAGTCAAGCCCCTGCCTTTTCCTGGCGATTGGAATTGCGGAGACATACTTCCTTTTTTGTTCGCCGCTGTCTTTTGCTACAATGAACCGTCATGAATCTGCCGAACAAATTAACGGTTGCCCGCTGCATAATGGCGGTTGTTTTCGTGGGCATCATGTCTTACAAGCATGTGCTGGCCTATGCGCTGGCCTATTTGCTGTTTATTGCGGCGATGCTGACGGACTACTACGACGGGAAGATTGCGCGGGCGCGCAATCTGGTGACCAATTTCGGGAAACTTTTCGATCCGGTGGCGGATAAGGTGCTGATGGCGGCGGCGTTGATTATGCTGATGACGATTCCGGAATTGCGCATTCCGGGATGGACGATAGTGGCCATCTTTTCGCGGGAGTTTCTGGTGATGGGCGCGCGGTCGCTGGCGGCTGCGGAAGGCACGGTGATTGCGGCCAACGAATACGGCAAGGCCAAGACCATTGTGCAGATGATTTACGTGTTGGTTTTCCTTTTCTTTGCAATGGTGCTGGAATTGCTGGAGGCATGGCAGGGGCTGGCGGCCTGGCTGCCGGGCGGACCGGGAATTTATAAGACAGTGATTGGCTTGGCATCGCGCTACACGATGGTGGCGGTTGCGCTGTACACGGTCTATTCCGGCCTGCAATTTGCCCGCCTGAACTGGAAATCATTGCATCTGGACGGGGCGACATGATCTCCACATCTCCTTCGCGAGTGCTTGTTGACTTGGCGGCCTACGCGGAAAACCTGGCCGTGGTGCGGCGTTACACGGGCGGCGCGGCGAACATCATCGCGGTGGTCAAGGCCAATGCCTATGGCCACGGGCTGATACCGATGGCGCGCCGGGCGGTGGGCGCGCAGGTGCGCATGTTGGGCGTGGCCACGGTGGACGAAGGCATCGCGTTGCGCGAGGCCGGCATTGACGCCCCGATTCTGGTGATGATGCAGCCGGATGAGGGTGCGCTGGCGCCCATCATCGA
>CAZLII010000078.1:0-5185 GCA_964559065.1 uncultured Nitrospirales bacterium
CAGGCGCACGAAGAGGCGGCACAGGCGGCACAAACCGCGTGGAAGCGCTTCTGGGAATGGCTTTCCGGCTGGGCGTCTTGGTGGGCGCAGAATAGCCCGGCGCTGTCGTGGATGACAGGCGGGCCAACGCCCAATGTGCCTGGCAGACAGCACGGCGGGCCGGTACAGGCGGGACTGCCTTATATTGTCGGCGAGCGCGGCCCGGAATTGTTTATCCCGCAGACCGGTGGACGAATTGAACCACATGCGGGCGGTGCGTGGGGCGGCAACATCGAATTGAATGTCAACATCGCGGAAATGAACGTGCGCAATGACCACGATATTTTGCGGCTATCTGAAATGTTGGCGCACCAGATCAAGATCGAGTTGAGCGCACAGGGAGTGCCACTGTGATGGATAGTTTTACGTGGGACGGCATCAACATGGCGGATTACGGACTGCAGGTAATCGAGCGCCCGCATCAATATCTGCCACGTCCCAAGGTGATAATCCATGATCTGGCGGGGGCAACGGGCGCAGTCACACAGGGCGCGTATTGGGAGCCGTTATATCTCGACATGAAATGTGCGGTGGTATGCGACGATCCGGACACGCTAGAGGAAAACCTGCTTGCCATCGCCGACGCGCTGTTCAGCACACAGGAAGGCGAGAAAGAACTTGTGCTGTCATGGCGGCCCGGCATCACCTACATGGCCAGGCTTTTGAGCGAGATGAAAACCGAGCCGATGCTCAATGGTGCGCTATTTGATCTGCGTTTCATCGTCCCACAACCTGACATTCCAGAGGAGGCAGGTACATGAGGTTACATAGTGTCGAAAACAACGCCTATACGACAGTGGACACAGCAATCGCTGCTGTGGACACGACATTTGTTGTGACACCATCTATTCTGGATAACCTCGCTACGCCGTTTCTGGTGGACGTGGGCCAAGAGATCGTACGCGTCACGGCCGTAACGCCGGATACGCCGGATGTCGGCCAGACCACCTGGAATGTGACGCGGGAGATCAATGGCACGGCGGGCAACTATGAGGCGGGCATCCCTATTACGCTACGCAACTACGCGGAGCACTTCACGGAATTGCAGACGGCAATCCGGTGGCTGGAGCGCCTGTTGGTGGACATGCTGGGCGGCAGCAACGGCGTGATTTGCCGGGAAAGCACAACGCAACTTGCGGTATCGGCCACTACCGGCGTGACGGTGCAGGTGGCGGCGGGTGCGGCGAGCATCAGCGGCGAGATCGTGGCGTTGCTGGAGTCGAAAAATGTGACTATGACATTGCCGGAATCCGGTACGCGCACAGACCTCATTCAGTTGAGTAACCGGGGCGTGATATCGATCATCGAGGGCGAGGATACAACGCCGGATGAGGATAACATCGCGCTGGCGGCCGTGGCGCTGGCGCATAACACCGTGGACATCGAGGACGCCGACATAACCGACCTGAGAGTGCTTTTGTGAGATGGAAGGTTTCTACGGACAAACAATGTTCGGCGGCATACGCTATTGGCCGAATGTGCCGATCTTCACCGATGATCCGACTACTGTCCCGCTCTACCACTGGCAATTGACACAGGGGGAAAGGCCGGAAATTCTGACCGAGTGGGCGGCGGCGGGAACGTTGCAAAGCATATGGGGGTTCGGTTTCCTGTTCCCGGCTGGCGCATTGGTAGCGGGCTGGATACCGGGGCTTGCGAGGCCCACCTATGACGCCGAAAACGACATCTGGCGCGTCAACCCGCCAACGCCGATCACGGAAATCCGCCAATGGCAGCCGGGCGGCTACGAGGAAATAGCCGTTGAACGAGACCGCACAAAACCGTGGCGGCTGGTCATCAGGGACGCGAACAACAGCACGCTGGCGAATGTGACGGCCTTCTGGAATGCGCGGGTGTTGGCCAAGACCGATGAGGCGGGTGAATTAAGTTTCCGGTGTCGCTACCACGAGACATTCCGCACGCACCTGAGCGGCGAAAACTATATCTGGCTATATGACGGGTTCGGCCTGCTGCGCGAAAAATACCAGATCATGCAAGTAAGGCGCGTGCGCGAAGGCGAGGCGCGGATCGTCGAAGTGCGATGTCTGTCCATGATCTCCAAACTGAGCCGCGAGCCGGTGGCCAACTACACGACGCCGGTAGAGACCAGCATCAACGCGAAGGGCGAGGTGGTGGAGCGGCGGCTTGTGCTGCCGGTGCGCACCGTAGTGCGGGAACTGCTCGACTTGCAGCAGAACAGCGGGCCGCGAATTCTGGCGGGCACGATTGACCCCGGCATTGGCAATTTCCTTGTCCGCTATGCCGCAGAAGAGACCACCATCTACGACGCACTGCGGGGCCTGCAACTGCTGTTGCCCGCGCCGTTGCGCGGCGTCTTCACCGTGGATGCGGAGAACCGGCTAAATTGGAGCCTGCGCGTCGGCCCGCAACAGTTGCGCATGGAACTGGGCAAAGAACTCAAGGGCATTGAATACGCTCTTGACTACACCGACCTGGTGACGCGCGTATACCTGTACGGACAAGGCCAAGACACCGAGACCCCGCTGTCATTGACTGATGCGGGCTGGCCCACGCCCTACATGTCGCGCAACGTGGGGCGCTACGGCGTGGTGGCGTTGCGCAAGCAGGACAACCGGATCAAGTACCCGGAAACGCTCATAAATGTGGCGCGGCGTATCCTGGAGGACTTCGCGGAGCCGTTGCTCGAACTGCGTATTGACGCGCTGGAATTGTCGAAGGCCGATACTGTGCTGGCCGGTAGTTTCATTGACATTGTGCCGGGGGCGCAATACCGGATCGTGGATGCCGGGACGGGGGTTGATACCACGGTACAGATCGTCCAGTGTGAATACGATGTGGCTGACCCTGTGGCGGTAAAACTTCAACTGAAAAACCGCACACGGCGATTGAGTGACCTGTTCGCCTATTTGCTGCGGCAATTGAACCCGCGCATTCCGATGGACAGGCTGATCGCGTCCTTGCTGGACAATGACCGGATGCGCGATGGCATCTATCAGCAGATTCTCGACATGCTCGAAAGCGCCATCGCTGATGCGCTGTCCGAGTTGCCGGAGTATTTCGGTGATCAACTGCGTGAACGGTTTACGGAACTCATGACCGAGATCATCGAGCGCATCATGGGCGAGCGCGATGACGAGATCGACGCCGCGCTGCTGGAACGGCTGGACCAGTTGACCGCGCAGCATTTCGGGCTGTCGCGCCTGCTACCGGCCAAGATCGCCAGCATCGGCGACAATACGATGGAATGCTACCTGTGGGACACCAACGAGGGCGATTGGGCTGAAGCCACCACAACCGTCTATAAGCCGCACCTGTTCAGGAAGGACATTTACCATACGGCATCAATCACCTACCAGAACGGGCAGCGGATCATCTACGCCTACGTGAATCCCTATACGCGCTATGGCATTGATCAAGATTCGCTGGATGAGGAATTCCAAGAGATCACGCCGAACTATTTTGTTGACGATGTGATCGTCGCGGGCCGCTACTGGACGGGCGAAGCCCACAGGTGGCTTGACCTGAACTTTTCGGGCCGCGCCTGGGCGAAGATTGAGGTCGCGTAATGGGCTTGCAGGCGCCAGAGCAAAGCCCGGTTCACGCCATGATCCAAAGCGATGTCATGGCGCTTGCACCGCTGGCCCGGCGCTATCCATTCAAGGCGTACGCCTACCGATTCGACGCGGCGGGAAATATCAAGGCGGTGTTTGGCCTCGGCGAGGGGCATCTGTACGGCGTGGCGCACGCCAATGGGAATGTGTGGTTTACCGGCACGCGCACGGACAAATACGTCGGCGGCGCGGAAGGCGAGTACAAAAACGCATGGCGGGTGGACAACGACGGGGTTATTCAGGCGGCGGCAGACCTGCCGACAGAACGGCCCGGCGGCACGGCGGATGAAACGGCGGTGCTGGAACGGATCGCCTATGATGGGACAGGGTTGCATGTGGTCTATAAGGGCACGGTAACACACGGCACACGCAAAGAGATTGCGCATAAATACGTATTGTCCTTCAATGCTGCAGGTGCTTATGCATCGGAAGTGACTGTTAGTGACTTCTGTTTTTACTCCGGGGACACAGGTTATGTGGACATAATTGAATCCACTCAAACGCAGGATGTTTATATCCCGCACTACAAATGGAAGATGAAATTTCCAGATGATTGGCCTAACCAGGAAGTGCTTTTTCCGTGGCCGCCTGTGGTTACATTTCCGTCGCAATGGGGGGATAGTTTTTGGGTTTTTGGGTTTGACAAATTTAACATGGAAAATGAGGTCATAGATGCTGGGGAACTAATTTATGACAGAACGAACACCGTCAGCAAGATAACGCATACCGTGCTAATGCGTGCATATGAAGCCTATAAATTGAATTATGTTGCGAGTGCCTACTTGGGTTTGGGGATTGCAATTATGGTATCTAGCGGCCCAGGATTGGTAGCAAGCGGGCGCTGGAAGTATTCTGCCTATAATATATTCATCGGCGGGGCACATGTGGTGCAATACCATTTTTTGCATAGAATAAAATCCACTGCGGTTAATTGGCACGATGACAAGGTTTTAGACTACTGGCTTAATCTCCACAATTTCCGCATGAAATCCCCGGATGGTGTGCTTTGTGTGGCGTCAGAACCATTCGTCTGCCAAAGTCACACACCTTATGGGCGTTCTGGCTATTGGTACACGGCACGCAATGCGGCTACGATGCGCTTTGTTGGTGTTCCATATGTTTCCGATTTCGCCACATTTGGACAGCAATTCCTTGATTTTATGGCGTCCATAAACCCATTGGAAGCAAAGGAATTCGTTTATTACCGTGATGTTAATGTGGACTTTGGTGGAACTGCGGCGGCTTCGTTTTTCCTGACACGCCAATATGATCTGGAGTGGAATTTCGTAATAGGCTGGCGGCCAATCTTTAAGACCTATATCAAGTTACCCGGTACTGACCCGCCGAAATATGAAGTTCCCAACAGCACGGATCATTTGTCGAGTAATGGTGTGATCTGCATCTATGCAGACAGGGATGAGAAAAAGGTTGTTATTTTGGGGCCAGGGCGCATTGAAGACAGCGAATTGCCGAAACTCGCCGAATTCGCCTACCCGCCTTCTGGCTACACGGGGACGCTACGCCGCGTGCTTGTGCATGGCGGCCTGTACTGG
>CAZLII010000078.1:5285-10948 GCA_964559065.1 uncultured Nitrospirales bacterium
GCGGCGATGCGGCGGCGGACACGCCGCGCCTGCTATTGCTGCGTGCGCGGGGCACTACGGCAGCACCAGCGGCCACGGGGAGCGGCGATACGCTTGGGCGTCTGATGTTCCACGGCCACACTGGGAGCGGGTTTTCGTTCTGTGCGAGCATACGGTGCTACCAGGATGGGGCGGTCGGCACTCGCGTGCCGGGCCGGTTGGTGTTCGAGACCGGCACAGGCAGTGCCGGGCCTGCCTCCGCGCTGACCCTGTATTCCGACAAAAGCGCCACATTCGCGGGCGCGGTGACGTGCGCGAGCACGCTGAAAGTCACCGGAAATATCGGGTTTTACAACGCGACCCCGGCGGCGAAACCCACGATCACCGGCAGCCGGGGTGGCAATGCGGCGCTGGCGTCGCTGTTGACGGGACTGGCGGCATTGGGGCTTGTGACAGACTCAACGACTTGAGGAGGGAAACATGTCGAAACCAGATGTAAGTTTGGCGCAACTGGGCGTGTCCTTGATGGGGCTGGGCTGCTTCGTGCTATTCGGGCTGCCGATCCTGTTCTTCGTGGTTGTGATCCTGCTGGCCGCCGTGGGGGTGATCTGACATGGACAGCGCAAAAACGGCATTACAAATTCTAACTGCGGCGCTCAACGAGGCGCTGCGGATCATCGAGGCAGAGTTGGCCGCGGGCGCGGCTGCGCAAGCGGAATTGATGGCATCAAAACAGAAGCCGGAGGCAGAACATGGAAGTGATGAGTGAATTAGTGCTTGTAATTCAGGTGGCCGCGCCGCTATGCGCCGTCATAGGTTTCTGGTACGGCGTGCGGCTGCGGCTGGATCGCATTGAGGAGATTTTGCTGCGCAACAATGGCATCGTGCGCCGCACTGAGGCGCTTGAGCGCACCCTGGCCGCGCAGGTGCAATTGTGTCAGGAGCGGCATCATCGGGCCGCCGCTAACAAATAGGGGCGGGGGCTGTGATGCAGCGCAATATGCCATTGACGCTAAAACAGCGACAAGCGCTGAGGGCGCAGCAACAGATGGGGGCCGCGACACCGGCAGCGCAGGAACAGCCGAAAAATGGGCCGCCAGCACACCGTGTACCGAAACTGCCGTTAACGGTGCTGGTTTGCACACCGGATGCCACGTTGCCGCACGCGCAGGAGTGTGTTGCGCATCTGCGCCGGGCCACTGAGGGCCTTGAATGCCGGATCGTCATCGAGGACAATAACCGCGACCCGCAATTCTCGCACACCAGGGCGCTGAATGCCGCGCTGGACAGGTATGGGGACGGCTACCTGTTTATTTGCGATGACGACGCACTGGTGAGCGAGGACTGCATTCGCGCCGCGCTGGATGTCGTGGAGGCCGACAGCGAGGTCGGCGTTGTCGGTTTTACCCTTTACGAGCAGCGGGGCGGCAAGCAGTGGGGGACGGCGATGGTCTTGGATGCCAAGAACAACCTGAACCTGCATAAACAGGTCTATGACAAGCCGGTGAATGTACCGGCCAGTTGTTCATGCGCGTGGCTAATCGCGCCGACGCAAATACGCTTCCCGGAGCATTACCGGAAATTTAGGCTTGAGGTGCCGTTCTGTTTCGAGACTTGGCTTGCAGGCCGCCGCGTGGTCACAGTGCCGCAAGTGGTCATCCACCCGCGCCGTACACTTGGCGGTGCGTCTGTGACGTTGATGAATGCCAAGGTAGACCTAAAGGCGATCATGGCCGCCGACATGGAGACCATCAAGGCCGACTGGATTGACAATGGGAATTTGGAGGCCCTATATGCGCGGATTCAACCGCAAATACCATTCCCGCTGCCGGGCGCGGATCAAAAAACACCCGTTAAACCGGCGCGGCGGCGGCTATTTCCCCCGGTGGTGATACACGTCTGTACGCCGAACCTTGAGAGCGTCACGACACAGCGGACGCTGAAAAGTCTGCGAGAAACCACCGCGCACCTTGAGGTTGATATTGTCATCCAAGAGAACGGGGGCAGGCAGCCGTTTAATCATGCGCGGGAGGTCAACCGGGCCTTGGACGCATTCCCGGATCACATAGTCGTTCAATGCGATGATGACATTTCCTTGGAACCGGGCTGGCTGGATGCCGCGCTGGAGTACGCGCAGGCGCACCCGGAATGCGGCATGATCGGGTTTCAACAGCAAACGTTGCCGTCGAAGTACTGGAATACGGGCATGTATTTTGACGCGGCGGGCCGACAGGTATTCACGCCAGAGCGCATCAAGGAGCCGGTGCTGATGCCCGCCCGATCCTCGTGCTGCATGGTGATCCTGCCGACCGAGTTACGGCATGATGAGTCCTATGTGCGCTATTCGTGGGAGCACATAATGTGCTACCGAATGTGGGAGACAGGCAAGACGGTTGCGGTGCTGCCGAACGTGGTGTACCACTATCGGGACAAGGGCGAGAAAGGTTTTTGCGATGTCGGCCAGAGTTGCGCGTCCTTGTGGGGCGTGGATGACGCGCTGGCGGCATGGGCTTACGACACCGAGCGGTTGACGCAGGAATGGTGGGACACCGGGCGCATTCAGAAAATTCAGTACGAAAACCAAGGCCGCATGAACATTCCGCCGCAGCCTGAGCCAAGGCCGCGAAATGAAAATGTGATCGCCACCATTGCGTGCGGGTGGATGAAGGGCATGTACTACTGGCATACGTTGCCGCGACTGCGCGACTACGCGGCGCGGTGTGGCGCGGACTTCCGGGTGTTCGGCGACCGCGATCTTGCAGACCCCGCCGACAACCCCATTACCCTGAAATGGAAGGCGGCGGAATTGCTGGCAGAATACAAGCGCGTGGCATACATTGACGGGCTTGACGTGCTGGCAGACCCGGAGACGCCGGACATTTTTGACGCCGTGCCGGAGGGCATGCTTGGCGTCTTCGATGAGTTGCCGGACATGGCGCGTGTTTGGGGCGATTGGCGGAAAAAGTCGTGGCCCGAATATGCGGCGTGGTTTAACGAGACCTACCCGGAGACGCCCGTACAGGTGGAATTGCCGGAACGGTACTTCAATGCGGGCGTCATGGTTTTTGACGCGGCCTGCAACCCATTCGTGCAACCGACGCGGGGCATTCGGCCCAAAGACCCGGATGATCTGTTGTATGACCAAAATTGGGATAACGCGCAGGTGCTACTGCGGAATATACCTGTCTTCTGGATGCCGCGCACCTTCAATGACATGGTTCTGCGCGATGAAGACGGCCCGCAGGCCGCGCCCTCGCTGGCGCACTACTGCTACCCGGCGGGCAAGCGCCGCGTGCTGCCGCCGGAACTGGCGGCTAAAATGCCCGTAGAGGCCCCTCGCAGGCCCGCCACGCGATTTAAGGTGGCGCTGGCGACCGTCGTCGCGGGTGAACGCTGGGAAGCCCTACACGCCGTCACGGGCGAGTTGCAGCGGGAATACGCAGAACGGCACGGCTGGGACTACATGGTGATTCGTAAGCCCATGCGAAGGGATGATTGGCCGTCTCCGAGTTGGTGGAAACTGGGATGCGGGGATTGGCTTCGACATGGGCGTTATGACGCCGTGGTGTTCATTGACGCCGACGCGTGGCCGTGGCCGACCGCAAAGAGCATCCTGGATGTAGTGCCGGAGGGCAAATTCGGCGCATTCGACAGTTTCACGCTGTCGTATATGCGACAACGCAACAGCGAGGCCATGCTGAGTTGGCGGAAATGGTGTGCGGAAACCGGCAACGCCGACTATGCGGATGCGCCGTTTGCAAATGGTTTCTACGTCAACGGGGGCGTGTGGGTGTGCTGGAAACAGGCCGCAGACGTGTTGCAGTGCTGGAACCCGGTGGACATCGAAAAATATTATGAACAACACCAACTGAATTTGAACTTGTACGCCAAGCCGGAACTATTCCACCGGCTTGACCGCGCTTGGAACACCGGCCATAACGAAGCCATGCTGTGCAAGAATGGCGTCCACATCGCGCACCTGAACGGGGTGCGGGGCGATCTTGAGCAGGCGGCCCGGGCCGCCATAGCCGAATGGAGGGCCGCACATGCCTGTTAGTTTCCATCGTGCCATCCCGCGCTACCGCGATGCGCTACGGGCCTGGTATGCCGATGCCGGGCGACCGGCGCGTATGGCGGAATTGGGCGTGGCCTATGGGGAGAGCGCCGAAATTTGGGTACAGTGCGGCGTTGAGGAATTGATCTGCGTGGACGCATGGCAGTATGGGCCAGCGACCGGCGATGGTGACTCGGAGGCCGCATTCGCGGGCTTCATGGCGCGTGTCGGCCATTTGCCGCATGTCCATGTCATTAGGGCGCATTCGTGGGACGGCGCCGTCCATGTGCCGGATCAATACCTTGATGCCGTCTATATTGACGCGGGCCACACCTACGACTGCGTGCGCCGCGACATTGCGGCGTGGCTACCGAAGGTGAAACCCACGGGCTATGTCGGTGGGCATGATCTGTGCCCCGGCTGGCCGGGCGTCGAGCAGGCGGTGCGTGAGTTTTTCGACTTCGCACAGGTAAAACTTTACCCTGATAACTCGTGGCTTGCGCCAAAAACAGGAATGCTTGACCATGCTGCGCATTGATGCCGATCACTACATTGCAGGCGTGCAGCGCGAACGCACGGAGAACCATAGCGGGCCTATGCGGGAGCCGCCATGCCTGATAGTGCTCCACTACACGGCGAGCGGGACAGCGCAGAGCGCGATCAACTGGTTTGCGCGCAAGGACGGCAATGCGAGCGCCCATGTGATCATTGACCGCAGCGGCAACACGGTACAGATGTTGCCGTTTGACCATGTGGCCTGGCATGCGGGCAAAAGCGAGTGGCAAGGCCGCGAACGCTGTAACCTGTTTTCGGTTGGCATCGAACTGGTGAACTGGGGCGTGCTGACCAAGCACAACGGGGACTACAAAAGTTATACCTATACTGTCGTGCCGCCAGAGCAGGTGGCCGAATGCGATGGCAAATACTGGCAGAAATTCACGCCGCAACAGATAAGCATGGCGTTGTGTGTGACAAGATCGTTGTGTGGCCACTATCCGATATTGGACGTGGCGGGCCATGCCGAAATCGCGCGGCCTGTTGGACGCAAAATCGATCCCGGGCCACTATTGGATATGCGGCAATTCCGAAGGCTCGTAAAATGAAATGTGATATACTGGAACATGCGCCGGGCATGGTAGAAATGGAGGCAAAAATGACCAACTATTACGATCCTGTGAAAACGATAGTGAAGGGCATGCTGGACTTCTTGAAAGTACTGTTGGCCGGCAGTGCGGCGATCGTCGTTATAGATGCGCTCTCCGCTACGGCCAATGCGCTACCAGCCACATTCGAGGAATTTGTGCAAAAGTGGCCGCTATTGCTTGCCGCGTTGATCGCGGGGCTGGTGAAGGCAGCGAACAATTACCGAAAGCACAACTGGAAAAGCGCGATCAAAACTGACCGCATCAACGGCAGCAATTTCACCCCGCTGTTGATCGGCCTGCTGGCACTGAGCCTGTGCGCCGGGTGCGTAACGTCGAGCACGCGAGAGCAGAGCATTGATGCCGATGGTGCATCATACGATTTTCGGTACCGGGCCACGAGCGCAGCCGCGCCGTTTGGCAAGGTTGATGCTACGGTGCATAATATGGCGTACCAGGGCAGCGGTACAGACGGCGGCAGCCTGACG
>CAZLII010000079.1:0-10930 GCA_964559065.1 uncultured Nitrospirales bacterium
TCCGCACGCCTTCATACCAGTGATCAAGGCTTTCGCGGTAGATTGCCAGCAGTTCGGGGTCCGTTTCATAGCGGAGCAGCCCGGGATAGGTGAAGGCCAGCAGTTCTGTGTCAATATGCGTGCGCCAGGCGGGTTCATAGGTCTTGGCGCGCCGCGCGTTCTCGGCGTAACCGTTGGTGTTAATCAGGTGCAGGTACATCACCTGATGGCGTTCGTCGCCGGTGATGTGGTGCGCGGTTTTCAGATACGAAAGGATTTCGGCGGAATTGATGCCGCGTTCCGGCGCCCAGTCGGGGTCCAGGTTGAGGCGTTCCGGCGCCCACACGCCCCACCGCGTGTGTTTCCCGTCAATATCCAGCAGCACATCGCCGGCGTTGATGATGTGGTCCATGACGCGCCGGGTCAGGTCGCGAATGCGTTCTTTGTCCGCATCGTCCGCCGCGAGGTCGTAATAGACCGCCCAGCCGAAGAAATGCGCGGTGATTTCATCGCTGCTCGTGTCGCCTTTCCAGAGCCATTTGCCGTCCGCCGAGGGACGCCACCGCTCTTCGACCGGCTTGTAGCGCGGGTCGCGCGCAAGGGCCTCGGCGCATTCCTGCGGCGTGTAGGTGCGGTTGGGGTCGTGCATGTGCGTCCAGTCTGCCGGCACGACGGTCCGCGCGATGAAGCCCGGCGTTCCGGTGACGGTTTGCAGCAGATGCAGCGTGTCGAATGCTTTGCGCGCCTTGTCCAGCGCATCGGGGTCCTGGGTTGCGGCATAACGGAACGATTCCGCCGCGAGGTACATCGCGGTATAGCCGCCGTCATTATCGTCATCCTCCGGCGTCCACGTCGTGATGTCGCCGGGCACGGCGAGGCGGCACCGCTCCACGATATACGGGTCGCGCACGTGCCGCGCCTCGGTGACCGCATGGAAATGCCCGGCCTTTTCCGCCAGCGTCATCTGCCTGCGCCGGATCGCGCTTACGCCGCCCGCCGTCGCGATCCACGCCGTACCCTCGGCGTCAAAAGCGATGTGGCGCACGTCGTCATCGAGCAGCCAGCGGCGGCTGTGCCGCAGCGACCATTCCCGCCCGTCGTAGCGCGCTACGCCCTGGTCCGTGCCCACCCACATGCGCCCTTCCGGGTCGCGGGCCACGGCCTGGACCAATGCGCTCGGCAGCCCGTCCGCCGGCGTGAACTGCCCGACGCGGCGGCCCTCGCGGTATAACGTCACCCCCCCCAACCCTCCGGCCCATAGCGTGCCGTCGGCGGCATAGGCCAGGCCATACACGTCCGACGACAGAATTTCATCGCTTCTTTGATATATTTTCAGGCCGTCGGGCGTATGATGGCACAGGCCCATGCCGGTGGCGATCCAGACCGCGTCATCGCCGTCCGGCAGCATGCGCCGCACGCTTTTCGGGCACCCCTTGGGAAGCGCGCCGGAATGCCCATGCCCCGGCGCGATATACACCCAGCGCCCCGGCCCCGGCCCCAGTCTCGGTCCCGCCGCCGCAACCCCCTCCCGGTGAACGCACACCGCCAAAAGGGGACTATCCATGCCGTGGGCCGATTCCATGCCGGGTATATGGTGCTCCCCCTTGTCTTCAGATGAAACCCGTCTTGGGGCCTGGGTGCTGTACAGTCCGCGCCAGCCCGCCATCCACACCGTGCCCGATGGGTCCACGCAGAGGTCGTAGCACGGTCCCGCTTCGTCGCCCCTTCCTCTTGTGAGCGGCCCGGCCCATTCCTTGCCCCCTTTCGGCAGCACAAAGGCCCCAACGCGCGTCGCCGCATAGACATTGCCGGCGGCATCCGCCGCCACCGCCCGCACATCGTTCGCGCCCTCCCAGTGCCGCAGCGGATAGGCCTCGTGGTATTCCTGCCAGAACGGCGTGTCCGCCGTTGGGTCCGCGCCCAGGCAACAACCGAGTAAAATCCCCGCAGCACAAATCATGGTGTATCCCTTCCGTTTGTTATTGGGCCATGGTATGTTGGGAATGTGGTTTAATGCAAGGAACACGGACTGACACAGACTGACACGGGCCAACACAGACGAAAGAGTCTGAACCGTCGGGTTATTCTGTCCGTGTTGGTCCGTGTTGGTCCGTGTTCGTCTCAAGCGCCGCCTTGTCCCCGAAATATCGCCATGCTACCCTTACACTCCATGGACACCGCTGACTTGGACTATGAACTGCCGGAATCGCTGATTGCGCAGCATCCGAGTGAACGGCGCGACGCATCGCGCCTGCTGGTGGTGGACCGCGCCACTGGGTCCATCACGTCGGATGTGTACCGCAATGTCGCAAAATATCTGCGTGCCGGAGATTGCATGGTGCTGAACGACACGCGCGTCATCCGCGCGCGGCTCCTGGGGCGCAAGCGCAGCGGCGGCCGCGTCGAGGTTTTTCTGTTGCATGAGGAATCGCCGGGCGTGTGGACGGCGCTGGTGCGGCCTTCGGCCAAAGTGCGGCCCGGGACGACGGTGATTTTCGAGGAATCGGCGGATGCCGTGGTGGAGGATGTCCTGCCGGGAGGCCGCCGCCGCGTGCGCTTTCACCAGCAGGACGTCCTGTCCGTGCTCGAACAACATGGCAGGATTCCGCTGCCACCCTATATCCGGCGCGATGCGCCCGACGCAGGCGACCTGCGCCGCTATCAGACCATTTACGCCGCGCATCCGGGGGCCGTTGCCGCGCCCACGGCGGGATTGCATCTCACTGACGAGGTCTTCACCTCGCTGGACGCCGCCGGGGTGCGCCGATGCTTCCTTACGCTTCACGTGGGGTATGGCACATTCCGGCCGATTGTGGCCGAGCGCCTTGAGGATCATCGCGTGGAAGCGGAGGAATTCGTCCTCTCCGTCGAAACCGCGAACGCTGTCAACGCCGCCCGCCCCCGGGGCGGGCGCATCGTCGCCGTCGGCACCACCGTCACCCGCGTGCTCGAAAGCCAATGGCGCGACGGCTGCATCCGGCCGGGCACGGGCTGGACAGACTGCTACATCTCCCCCCCCTATGAATTCAAGGCGGTGGACATCCTGCAGACCAATTTCCACCTGCCGCGCTCCAGCCTTCTGGCGCTGGTATGCGCCTTCGGCGGGTTGGAACTCATCCTCGAAGCCTACCGTTACGCGGTCAGAGAGCGGTTTCGCTTCTACTCCTACGGCGATGTCATGCTCCTGCGGTAACTACATACTTTCGAAAATGCGATTGTGTATTAAAGTATGCACTTGGGGAGGCAATCGGGGAAAAACAGGAAGCCGCTCCCGAACGTGCTCGATTCAGGAGCGGCGAAACAACTCCGCGTGGATCGTTCGCGATTACGACATCCAGCGCTTGCGCGCGGCAAGCCCCAGCAGCGATAACCCCACCAACAACGCCGTGGCCGGTTCCGGAACGGGATTCGGCGGCGCATGATCGCCATTGGTGTAAATAATCCCTTCATAGCCCGGCTCATCCGTTCCCGTGCCGTACTGGAACCACACATTCGTGATGAAGCCGTCGAGACTCTCCGGCGTCCATGAGGTCCAGACATTACCATCGAAGACATAAGCCTCTAACAGGAAAGTCACTGAGTTCTTGATCAGTGCTTCTGCTTTAACCTTTGGATTCGCGTTATTGTGGATGCCGCCTGCGGAGGCAATCCCGTACTGCAGTCCGTCTGGGGACTCCGGACCGCTGAGGTTGCCGGTGGTGTTTGGAAACAGGTGCTCCGGTCCGAAAACGCCAAGGCCGGAACTGCTGATGCCCCTGTTCGTTGAAAGAGGCTCGCCGCCGGGCGGGACCAGATTGGGAATCCAGTCGCGGTACGCCCACTCCGCCCCGACATCGGGATTGTTCGCATAACCTGAAGGAACGTTCAATACGCTGCTGCCCTCTGGAAGCAAGGCCGAAACCGGCTGCAAACTGAAGCCCTCAGGCAGGGAAAAGAAAACCCCGGTCAGGACGTCGATGGGCACTTTGACCCCTGTAGCGTGCGTATTCGTCAGGATCACTTGAAGTTTGCCGTCCTGCAGCGAAAAGGCCGCCGACGCGGACAAATCATAGGGGTCCTTGTCCTGAAATACGCCTTGCGCTGCACCATAAAAAATCAGTGAACCCGATGCCGACGGCGCCGCAAGGACCGCCGCGATAAGCAAGAAGATCGCCATGGTTGCTGGTATCATTTTCATTCTTTTATCATTTCCTCGTAAGTCATGTTGAGAAAACAGTTTACTTTTATTCCGCAAACACTGCCATTTTGGTGCAAGTTTCGTGCCAAATACGTGATTTTATTGTAAGTAATTGGAATGAAATAATTTATATTAGCCGCATGGTGACATGCCGCACGCTGCTTTTTGTCAATAGTTAATCAAGTCTGAATAACAAAGGAGAGACTCCGTTTGAAAGCCCGTGCAAGAATAGGCATTGCGTTGCGCGGCAACCAAGTTCCGGGATGCGCTTGACTATGAAAAATGCGCTTTCTATGCTCCCAGCGAATTGGTCTTGTCGGGCAAGGAATCGCAGCGGCACCCTGTCAAGCGACAGCGCGGGCATTACGGGCGGCATCGCGCAGGCTGACGAGGATGCCAGCCACGGCGACGGCCGTCTCCATCGCCCAGAAGATGAGGAGCAGGTTAAGGGTGCCGCTGGTGAAGCCGTAACTGTGCAGGCCGACGCCGAGCAGGTTGACGCCCCACCAGGCGAACGTGGTGATCATGCCCAGCGCAACGGCGCCGACGGATATCCCCATGGCGCGGATGTGGCCGCCCAGGCGCAGATGCACCAGCGCCAGTCCCCAAAGCACGATCATAAGCGCGCCGTTCTCTTTCGGGTCCCAGCCCCAGAAGCGCCCCCAACTTTCATTGGCCCAGATGCCGCCGAGCACCGTGCCAAGAATGGAAAAAAACAGACCGAAGCACACCGCACCATACACCAGCCGGGCCAGATGTGGGTAGAAATCGGGATCACGTTCGCGTACTTTCAGCAGACGCCCGAAAATATAGACATGGGCCAGCGCACTTGCGAAGAAGCACGCCCCGTAGCCGATGATGATGGTGGTAACGTGCGTGGCCAGCCAGAAATTCGTGTCGAGCACCGCCACCAGGCTCGGCATGGTGTCCACGGCCTCTTTCGCCTCGTACCGGTTCGCAATGAACATGCCCATCGCGCCCAGGAAAGACCCGACCGCCACGGCGATGCGACGGCGGCTCATCGCCTCGATGATGAGCGCCGTCACCGCCGCCACCGCCGTACAGAAAAGAACGGTCTCATAGAGCGTAGTGACCGGCGGGCGGCCCCGAATGATGCACCTCAGCGTGATGCCGATGATCAGGAGGGCGGTGGGCGCAGCCACGGCGGCCGGGTTCAGATAGTGCAGCCAGCGCCGCCCGGGCATGGCCCATGATACGGCGATCAGCATGAAACTCAGCACATAGAGCCATTGACTGTAAAACATGTAATTGCCGCGATAGTACGCCACCTCCAGCGGGATTCTCTGATACTCGCCGCGCGCAGCGGCGCGCATCGTTACCGCCTTATGAAACGCGTCCAACGCCCCGGCAAACGCAACGCGGTCGTCCCGAAGCGAATAGAGGCGCTCCAATCCGGCGAGCAAATCCAGCGGCTCGCTGCGCTGCTGGGACACGTCGAAGACCGACGCGGCAATATCCGCTGGACTCCGCCAGGTCTTGTCGGCGGGGTCCTCCGGCGGGAAGAGGGCCAGCCCGTCCGACCCCGCCACCGCCCGTTCCAGTTCGTTCAACAGCCCCGCCATGGCGGCGCGTTCCGTTTCCAGCGCGGCGTCGTCCATCGTGTCAATGCGGTCGCGCACCGACCGCGGCACGGCCAGCGCGCGCGCCAGCGCCTCGCTCAGCGGTGCGCCATCCGCTTCGGGGAATGCCGCCGCCAATTCCGAATCGCCGGGCACGGCAAAGCGATGCCGGGCGAATTCAAAAAAATAGAGCAATTCTTCGAATTGGTGAACATTATTCGCCAGGTGGAGAATCTGCTGTTCGACGCGCGAGCGCTGCGCCGCCGGTACGTCCGCGTAGCGTTGCGCCAGTGTGGCCAGCATGGCCCGGCCCGGCAGCAGTTCGTGGTACGAATAGCGGTCGCGCCGCGCCGCGTGCGCCGGAATGCCGATGGCCACGACCGCTTCCGAAGACTGTACGAGAAAATTGCGGTAGTGCATCGCGGACTCAGGATAGAACAGCACATTCAACAGCCATTCCAGGGAGGACATCCGCGTTTTGTCTTCGTCGCTGAAGCGGCGCTGTCCGTTCAGGCGCAGCAGCGTAAACTGGGCGAAGGTGTCCAGCGGCTTGACCCGTCCCTGGTCCTGCACGGGCAGGGTGGCAAATCGGTCCAGAACTTCCCTGTCCCACCGGGGCGGCGGAGTCGGCGTTTCCGGGGGCTGCGCCTTCGCCGCACCGCATGCCGCCATGAAAATGAGTATCGCCACGAATCCTTTGCGCATCATGGATTACGTCTCCGCTGTTCCGCGCGCAGGTGGCGCAGCAGGCGTTGCGTGAAGTGAATGAGCAGCCCGATCGTCACCACGACGCAGGAATAGAGCGGCCACTGGTCGGCGGGATTATTCACCACGGCGAACTGCGAGAAGAGGGGGGTATTCGGCCCTGCGTTCTGCGGTCCCCAGGACGCCTGGAAGAAGGTGTAGCCCTCGTGTCGGAGCGGCTCATTCATCTTGATCTCGACCTTGCGCGACGCGCCGTGCTGCGTCAGCGTGACGATGCTCATGAAACTCGCGGGAATTCCCGTGCGCGGGTGCAACTCGCGGATGAACTGGTCCAGGGTGATGGTGAATGGCACGCGCCAGCGGCGGTGGCGCAAGTCTATCGCATAAGTGCGCCCGCCGGTCTGCACCGTCCATGGCGCGCGCGCCAGGCCCCAGAGTACGCCATCCACCGGCGCGCCGCCGTCCCTGGGCCGCACTGTCGCGTAGGCCCCGGCGATGTTGCGCTCCGACGTGGGGTCTTTCGGCAGCGCCGCAAGCGTCACGCCGTCCACCGCATTGCCCAGGCCGTCGGGGGCCGGGCGCGGCGTGCAATTCCGCTGAAATCCACGCACCTCCAAATCGAAGGGGATCTCCGCCGCATGGAAAATGCCGGACCGGCGGCCCCAGAGATGATCAAAGTCGCGTTCGGGAATCACAAATTCGCGGCCTTCCCCGTCCAGTTCCGCGATAATGATCTCCCATTCGTAAAAACTCTGGTATTCGTTTGACTGCTCGCCTTCGTACAAGGTCATGTGGCCGTTGGTGGAAAAGTGATAGGTGACAAAGCCCGCAACGACCAGGAACAGAATGCCGCCGTGTGCGATGAGCATCCCCGGTCGCCGCCAACTCTTGGGCGCGCGCATAATGCCGCCCAACAGGATGTTGACGAAGAGCAGTCCCAGCAACAGGTAGGCGCCCGGCAGCGGCAGGGGCGCCGGTCCCAGCCAATGCACCACCACCAGCGACTCGAAATAACGTTTCTGGACCTCGAAAATCCCATGCTGTGTCTGTTGCAATGTCCCCAGAAAGACCAAAACCAGCAGCAGCATCAGCAGTGCCGCGCCGAAGCCGTAGGAAGCGAGGAGATTCAGGGGTTTTTTCAATGGCGTGGCCATGCAATCAGGAATTTCCGGGCGTGATGGATTTGCAGAAGGCGCGGAAATGGTCGGCCTCCGCCGCCACCGCCGTCTCCGGCCCCACCATCTTCACGAAGAGCACCTGGTCCTGCAGCGGGCACACCACGCCCAGCATGCGTTGTCCAGGAACGGAATCGCCAGACATCCCTGTGTAATCGCCGCTGATGTCAATCATCGGGGATTTTTGACCGAGGATATTCAGCGTGGGCAGCGAGGCAATCGCATCGTCGCTGAGCGGCGGCTGGCCCATCTGCGCGCGCCACCGGTTCAGATTGGGGCCTACGCCGCCCGCCCCGCCGGACAGCAGGCTCACCACGCACTCCACCGCGCCGTCCTGCGCCAGATAGGTTGCAAGCCGCATGGCGCGGTCCGGCGCGCGTTCCCAGCCTTCCGGCGCGGTCCACCCGAACGCCGCCGCCGCATCGCTGCCCGCCATGCCCATCATCCCCATCGCCGGCGGATGCGCCTCCGTCTGCGACAGCCCCAGGCGTTCCGCGGTGCTGATGCCCACCGCCGCCGATTGGGAGCCTGCCGCCGCCTCCCGGACCTCCGTGATTTCTTTCCGGGACTCGCCGGAACCGCAGCCAACAATCCCCAAACATAGTATTGTCGCCAACATCCCAGCCGGGATGCGCCGTTGTTTCCAAGTCTTCATCGCCATTGAACTCCTGTCGGGCTGTTGCGCACTGTTGGGCTGCCGTCGCAATTGTCTTCCACGATACGCCCATCGTGCATCCTGTGGGTATGTACACGCTCGCGGCGCTTTCCTATTCCCACAGGCCTGACGCAGCCGAATTGTCCTGTCTCTTCCCGCAGTCTAACCCGCCCTTTTCCGTCAGATCAATGCGCACAGTTCACGGGCCGCGTTGCGCTGCAGGTGTGATGGCGCGCATGCGGCTCCATCACCGGCGATTCACGCTGCGTTGTCGGCGTTCGCGGCGTCTTTTGTCAGCATGACATACCAGGGTCGCAGCACACACAGCAGGCATCCGATCACAAACCACCAGATGCTGAGTTCCAGAATTACCGGAAACAGTTTGACCAGGATAATCGCGAACAACATGGCGGCCGTCTGGGCAAACTTCACGTCAATGATCCCGAATTTCTTGACCTGCCGGTCCCAAAACGCGATCCAGCGCATGAAATAATCCATGATTTGCGCTCCTTTCTCGGGGGGTGAGTGTCACAGGATTCCATTATACACCTCGCTTTGGTAAAATACGCTCCGTGCGTCACTTCATAAATCTCTCCCGTTTCATATTGTATTTTGGAACGCACTTGCCAGCGAAGTTGCACTTCGCGTCCTTGATATAATGATAAGATCAGACAAAGAATAGTTTCGGTTTCGGGAAGACGAAATGGAATTTCGTGGGCAGCACCGTTCCCAATGCAATTTGGGAGCGAGGGGATTTCATACATAGAGGGAGACGATCTCATGAAAAAATCAGGTTTCACGTTGATCGAACTGCTGGTGGTCATCGCGATCATCGGCATCCTGGCGGCGATTTTGTTGCCGGCTTTGGCGCGGGCGCGCGAAGCGGCGCGTCGTTCGAGTTGCCAAAACAACCTCAAACAATGGGGGCTTGTGTTCAAGATGTATTCCAACGAGGCCCCCGGCGGAAGTTTTCCGCCGACGACGGTGCTTTCCATGTGGCTCACGCCTTCGCCTTGGGCCATCTATCCGGAGTACTGGACGGACTATGCAATATCGTTATGTCCGTCTGACCCGCATGTTCTTGATGTTCTGGGCCGCACCCGGTTACCGGAGGGTCACCCGATGGACATCTGGGGAACTGCGCTTGAACAGGCATCAATCCTGGGAGAAGTCGGGACCAATTGCCTCATGTATCTTGCCAGCGCGCCCCGCTCTTACATGTACCCGGCGTATGTGGTGCGCACCTGGCTGGGAGTGGCTTCCGTGGAAGGCGCCAAGGCAACCTTTTACCTCCAAAACCCGGGACCAATAAAATCCTTTGTCGGAACTATATGCCAGTTAAATGGTTTAGGTGGTTACGCTTACGCCCCCATCCACGACGGAGACCTGAAAGGCGAATCATACCTTATGTATGGCCCCACGCACGGTAGCGACAAACAAGTAGGCACGCCTTTATTACGTTTGCGCGAGGGCATAGAGCGGTTCCTGATTACCGACATCAATAATCCCGCCGCAAGCAGCGAAGCGCAAAGCACCATCCCCGTGATGTGGGATGTGGTGGCGGGACAAATCTCCGGCGCATACACGCCGGGACAGCATCCGACCTATGCCCCCGGCACCATCCATTTCAATCATGTTCCCGGCGGCGGCAATGTATTGTTCATGGACGGCCATGTCGAGTTTCTGCGCTATCCAGGACGGGAAACAGACTTCAATGACGTTTCGGCCATGATCGGCGTCTTCCCCTACAGCAGCGACCTGAACGGTGTCTGGCAGTCCATTTCGCATGGATCGGGATGATTTCGGCCGGCTTCGGCAAAAGACCCTATATTTGCAGTTTTTTTGCAGGGGTTTTTGGCGCAAAAAACTGGCGTACCTGGAGGGACTCGAACCCCCAACCTCTTGGTCCGTAGCCAAGCGCTCTATCCAATTGAGCTACAGGTACGCAATCGCAAGATATGGACGTCAGTGTACCATGAGGCGGCGGAATGATGCAAATAATGTGCGGAGAATGAACAGTGATTCCCAGTTTCTGATTTTCCCCGTCAATGCTGCACCTTCACGGCGTCAAAGCGGTTGGAAGGGGTCAATGTGGGCGTCTGATGCCTTGAACATGCCTGATCAATCTTGCGCATCCGATATTCGCCATCAGTGCTGCTCAAAATATTCCTTGTGTCGGAAAGGCCGTCTATGTTGATCTGCCCCTCCCTCACCCCACCCCTCTCCCAGAGGGAGAGGGAGTAGCGGCATTTCTCAGGTTTGCGCCATAAATTCCCTCTCCCTCTGGGAGAGGGGCAGGGTGAGGAAGAAAAGCGACACCCCCCATACCCAAGTAACCAATGCCGCTTCAGAAATTCGCGGGGATAGGTCCCTCGTTACACCGCTCCTGCGGTGTAACGCACCACTGCGGCGCTCCCGCGCCGCATATCCACCGATCAACCTGTCCTTCCGTTACAACGCAGAAGCAGTGTCATGAAGGGGACAGCCACTCATGAGGCTTTCGCCTCTCCCGTTAACGATGAAAATGGGAGAATATTTCAAGGTAGCGTTGTCATTTCGAGTCACCCACCGCCTTCGGCGGCGATTCACAAAAGAAAGTGGATATACTTTCGCAACATTTTGGCCAAAGGTATGTTGTTCACGCTTCAGCGTGCCATTG
>CAZLII010000080.1:0-10899 GCA_964559065.1 uncultured Nitrospirales bacterium
CCGGTTCCGGCACAAAATCGCCTGCATCGGCGGCGCGGCGGGGTTCCACCTTGTGTTCCGCACGGGGGATTCTCGCCACCAGCACGGCGTGCGCCTCGATCATCGCTTCCAGATCATCGCGGAGCCGATCGCGCGCGGCTTGCAGCGCCGCGATTTCCACCTGCAGCGCCTTGGGCAGTTCGCTCGCGGCGTGTTCCGCGCGCGCCCTGGCCAGCCGCGCCTCCTCCAGGATTGCCGCTGCCTGGCGCTTGGCGGCGGCGAGCGTTTCCTCGCTGAACTTCTGCGCCGTCACCAGCGCATTCCGCAGGCTGCTTTCCATCTCACGCAGGGTTTCGATTTCCTCTTTTTGCGACTCGGCCTGCGCCTTCAGGTCGCGCACCTGTCGAATGAGCGACTCCAACACATCGCCCACGCGCTCCAGGAATGCGTCCACCTCCGCCTTGTCATAACCGCCGACGACCTGGGTGTGGAACTCGGTATTGTAGAGGTCGCTCGGGGTGATGGCGGATTCTTCGCCGAGCACTTCCGACACGACCCGATCCTTTCGCATGTGTCCTTCTCCCAACCAGACGCGCCGCAGGCGGCGCTATTCATCGCGTCATGCACCCAGTTCGCGCGACCGCGCCGCCGCCGCCTGCACCGCCTCGCGGACCAGCGCCTCGAAGCCGCCTTCGTGCAGCCGCCGCAATGCCGCCTCGGTGGTGCCGCCCTTGGAGGTCACCCGTGCGCGCAAGGTCGCGGCGCTCTCGTGGCTCTCGCGCAGCAGCACGCCCGCGCCGTACAGCGTTTGCGCCGCCAGACGCGATGCCGCCTCCGGGGCCAGCCCTTCCGCGATGGCGGCGTTCACGAGACACTCGACCAGGTAAAAGAAATACGCCGGACCGCTGCCGCTGAGCGCAGTCACGGCGTCCAGATCGCGTTCGTCCACCATCTCCGTAACGCCGACCGCATCGAAGATTTGCCGCGCCGCTTCCGCGTCAGCATCGGTGCAGCCCGGCCCCAGCGCAATACCCGCTGCGCCGGCCAACACCAGCGCCGGCGTATTGGGCATGACCCGAACTATCCGCACGCTCTCGCCCAAGCGCGTTTGCAGGCGCGCAATGGAAATGCCCGCCATGATGGACACCACCAGCCCCGTCGGCTTGCGCACTTCCGCGAGGCCGTGCAACGCGGCGTCCATGATCTGCGGCTTCACCGCGAGAATCAGGGTGTCGGCCGCGGACGCCAGGGCCTCCGCTGACGGCGCGACGGTCGCGCCGAGTTGCTCCGCCGCGCGCGCGCGTTCAGGGTCCGGGTCATAGGCCATTGCCTGGTCCGCGCGAATCACCCCCCTGCTGAGCAAGCCCTCCAGAATGGCTGATCCCATGTTGCCATAGCCCAGAAATCCGATGCATCCCTGCAAACTCATGCGCTTGGTTCCTTTCTTTCCGCCGCGTCGAGCGGCGGCAAATCGCGCACCATCGCCATTTCGTCACACCCCGGAAAAAGACGGCAGCGGCTGCAGTCTTTGAACACCTTGTAAGGCAGTTCCGTTTTGTCCACCATGCGGAAGCCGCTGCGCTCGAAGAAGACCGGCGCCCGCGTCAACGCATAGACCCGCGCGATCTCCAGTCGCCGCGCCTCCTCGATCACTTCCGCTACCAGCCGCTCGCCGATGCCCTGGCCGCGCAAATCCTCCCGCACCACCAGCGACCGCACCTCCGCCAAATCTATCATGTCTATGTGAAGCGCCACGCAGCCGCCCAGCCCATGATCATCTACATAGACGTAGAAATCCCGCACGTTCTCATAAAGTTCCGGCAACGCCCGGGGCAACACGTGTCCCTGCGCCGCCGCTGCGTCCAACATCGCTTTCAGCGCAGTCACCTCGGTCAGGCGGGGTTTTCGGATCACACCCGGAACCGTGGTATCCGCTGTATTCGACGCCGCGTAGCGCGCCGCCCCCTGCGACAAATCCACGGGGGATATCGTCATTGATTCGTCCATGACACCCAATTCCATGCACTGGCCAACATTGCGCGAAGAAGCGACAAAATAACCCGAAAAAGTGCGCTACTCTACCACAAAAAAGACCTTTTTCGCGAATTGCGGCGCGGTTTCACAGCGCTTCGGTCAGTGTTGCAATCTCTTCGAAGCGTCCGGAGCAGAGGTGTTCCGGGTACGCGTTGAAGACGCCGGAGGCGATGTTCCGCCATGCGGTCCATATCGCCTGTCCAGGAGCGGCGAGTTCGGTCTGGCGCCTGACCAGCGCTTCCTCGGCCCGCAGAAAACGCGCGCGGGTATCGGCGTCCCACTCCGGCATGTCGCGGGCCAGCGTCGCGAGCCGGCGGATGATCGCGTCACAAATGCGTTTGCCGTCCTCGGCGTTGGCGAAGCGCTTGGGGTCGCGGCCACCCACGCCTTGGTGCGGCTCCTCGCCCAGACGCTCCAGGTCCACCATGCCTGGGAACAGGTGCATCATGATGGACGTCTCAAAGAATGCGGCGTGGTCGCCGTAATAACCCTCGTCCAACGCGAGGAAATATTCCGGCGTGCCGAGTACCGGAATTTCCAGCAGGCGGGTCATGTGCGCCGCCGTGTCGCGCACGATGATCTGCTGCGCCGCGCCGTAGTGCCCCGTCAGCATGATGATCGCCTTGAACCCGTTGCGGCGCGCCTCGCGGCACCACTGCTCCAGCCAGGGGCGCAAATAGCGCGACTCACGCGCGTTTTCGGGATCAAAGATGAAGGTGTGCGGCTCATCCAGGCCGCCCACCCCGCCGAAAATCGGCGGATGCACCACGCCGCGTCCCATTTCGGCGGCGCGCACGCACAGCGCATGCGCCTTCACGGCGTCCACGCCCGTCACATTGTGCAGGCCATGCCATTCAATTGTGCCCAATGGCAGGAAAACCGTCGGGCAGACCGCCAACGCGGCATCCAGTTCGCGCGGCATCAGGTATTCCATACGGACTTCCATCGCAGTGCCCTCCCATGCGCCGCCGCAGTTGGCGTCACGGCGCTGTTGTGCGTATTATGACACGACACATTGTTGCAACAGTAGACGAGGCTTTGGACTGCGCAGGCCTGAAATTTCCCGTGGAAATTTCACTGCCTGCGCTTTCCTCCGGACGGCTTGCCGTCCGGACGTCCAGAAAATTTATTTCCTCGTTACACCGCTCCCGCGGTGTAACGCACACCGGCGGCGCTCCTGCGCCGCAGACACGGCAGCACTCCGGCGATTCGGAGCGGTCGTGCGGGTCGGACAGGTCGGACCAGTCGGACGGGAATTGGGGGTGGAGACCTTCGGTCGCGGGCGTGGCGCGGTCCGGAGACCGGCCACAACGTGCGTATGTTGTTCACGCTTCAGCGTGCCAGGTTCCCCACTCCTTCGCTGCGCAGAATTGGAGACCTCCGGTCGCTTTGCCTGCGCATATGTGGCGGTCTGAAGGACCGCGATAGCAGGTATCGCGCCCCGCTGGGGCGCATGGAATGGGTTACTTCTTAACCCAGCCCGCTGGGCTGGGCTAAGGAATGGCGCGCCGTTGGCGCTTTGCAAAGACACGTTTGGGAAGAGGCGAGAATCGGTTATGATGCGTTGTACCTTGAAGGAGGAACCCGGTACTGTCAAGATTAGTCCATTCGGCTAAAATATTACGACTGGAAATTCTTCCTCGGCGGAAGGAGGGTAGCGCGATGTCGTGGGCGGTATTGGGCGTGGCATTGTTGACGGCTGCGGAACTCCCGGCGGGCAATGCGCCCGCGCCGGTGTCGTTTCCGCATTTTCCGGACCGGCTGCACGCGTTTGTGTGGCTGAACTGGGAACTGGTTCCGATGGAGCGCATGGCGGCCTGCGTCGGCGCGACGCCGGAACAGATTCGCGCCATCGGGCGGCGCATGGGGCTGGCCGATCCCCCGGAAGTGTCCGAGGAACAATGGCTGCGCTCCTACATCACCATCATCCGGCGCAACTGGCACCTGCTCCCCTATGATCAACTGCTGGCCCTGCTGGACTGGCGGGCGGAGGAACTCGCCTATACCCTGCGCGAGGACGATTTTCTGTTCATCAAACTGGGCAGCCACAAGCCCGCCTGCGAATCCCTGATCTATGCGCCGGAATCGGAGGAGACCCTCCGCCGCGCGGAAGCCGTCGGCGCGGCGGTCCGCGAGGCGTTCCCCGACGGCCTGGCATCCGGCCCCGATCCGCTCTTTGGGTTTGTGGCGCGGTTGTCGGCGCCGCCGGCGCATCCGCCGCGCACGTGGGAAAGTCGCTTTGCGCCGCGTTTCTGTCCATCGTATTTTGCCATCTACGGCGACCCGTTTCTGCAGACCAGGGCGGAATCTTTCCCGGACGGCTACCTGGCGCGGCTGGCGGACGCGGGGGTGGACGGCGTCTGGGTGCAGGCGGTGCTTTACACGCTGGTCGCGTTTCCCTGGGATGCGGCGCGCAGCGCGCGGCACGAGGAGCGCCTGGAAGCGTTGGCGCGCCTGGCGGCGCGCATGCGCCGGCATGGCCTCGGCCTCTATCTCTACCTCAACGAACCGCGCGCGATGCCGCTGTCCTTCTTCGAGGGCCGCGAGGAACTGCGCGGTGTGGTGGAGGGCGACCACGCCGCGATGTGCACGAGCAATCCGGAGGTGCGGGATTATCTACGCGGGGCCGTGGCGACCATCTGCCGGGCCGCGCCGGACCTCGCGGGGTTCTTCACCATCAGCGCCTCGGAGAACCTGACCAACTGCTGGTCGCATCACCGGGGCGCGGAATGCCCCCGTTGCAAGGATCGCCGCCCCGAAGACGTGATCGCCGAACTCCACGCCGTTCTCCGAGAGGGCATCGCCGAGGCGAATCACCCGGCCAGACTGATCGCGTGGGATTGGGGCTGGCGTGATGAATGGATAGAGGGCATCATCGCGGGGCTGCCGGAAGACGTCGCGCTGCAGAGCGTCAGCGAGTGGAGCCTGCCGATTGAGCGCGGCGGCGTCCGCACGGAAGTCGGCGAATACTCGCTGTCGGCGGTCGGACCCGGCCCGCGCGCCACGCGGCACTGGGAGATGGCCCGCGCGCGCGGCCTGAAGACGATGGCCAAGGTGCAGACCAACAACACCTGGGAGTTGTCGTCAGTACCCTATATTCCGGCAGTTGCGCTCGCGGCGCAGCACGCCGCCAACCTGCGCACCGCGCATGTCGAAGGATTGATGCTGAGTTGGACGCTTGGCGGCTATCCGTCGCCCAATCTGGAGGTCTTCGCGGAAATGGGGCGGCCCGAAGAGCAGGATGTGGACGCCATATTGCGGCGCGTCGCCGCGCGGCGTTTCGGCGAGGCGCTGGCTCCGGCGGCGGTCGCGGCATGGCAGGCGTTCAGCGCGGCTTTCAGGGAATATCCCTACCATATCGGCGTGGTGTATAGCGGGCCGCAGCATGTCGGCCCGGCCAACCCGCTTTGGGAACGCCCCACCGGCTACGCGCCCACCATGGTCGGGTTCCCCTACGACGGCCTCGACGGCTGGCGCGTTGTCTATCCGCCGGAGGTGTTCATCGCGCAGTTCGAGAAAATGGCCGACGGCTTCGATGCGGCCATTGCAAAATTGCGGCGCGCCGCTGAGGGTGCGGAAGCATCCGCTGAACAACGCGCCGCGCTTGACAGCGAAATCACCATCGCCGAGGCGTGCGCCATCCACTTCCGCAGCGTCGCCAACCAATCGCGCTTCGTCCTTGCGCGCAACGCGCTGGCCGCATGCGACGACGCCCGCCACGCGGCGGAACACATCGCCGCGCTGGAGGCCGCGCTTCAAAGCGAACGCGAACTCGCCATCCGCCTCTACGCCATCCAGCGGCGTGATTCGCGCATCGGCTTCGAAGCCTCGAACCATTATTTCTATGTGCCGCTCGATCTCGCCGCGAAAGTGCTCAACTGCAACGACCTGCTGACCAGATGGCTGCCCGCCGAGCGCGCCCGATTCGGGCTATGAAAAGGACACGACCATGACACCAACGCTCCGCCTTGATCACGTCGCACTGGAAGTAGCCGACCTGGACGCCGCCGTCGTTTTCTACACACAAAAAATCGGCCTGCGCCTGCAATTCCGGCAGGTGGACGAAACGCACCACGAAGCCTTCGCTTTTCTTGAAATGGAGGGCGGCAACCTCGAATTGCTGCAAAGCCTCGACGTCAACAACCGGCCGAAATCCTTCACGCCCATCCCGCGCCGCGATTCCAACTGCCCGCATGTCGCCATCGGCGTCGAAGACCTCGATGCCCTGTTGCAACAACTGCAATGCGAAGGCATTCCACTTGTCAAAGGCCCGCTCGAAATCCCCGGTCAGGTGCGCTGGTGTTATCTTGCAGATCCCGACGGTAATATCCTCGAATTCGTGCAATGGCTATAGGTTCATCGCCGTAATTCCAGCCCCCTGCAAATGCGGAATGCGGAGTGTGAAATGCGGAATGCGGAGTGTGGAATGCGGAATGCGGGGCCTCATACCCTTGTCGCAGCGATGCGGCCTGGAGTAGAATCCGTTCCATGATTACCGCTTATATATTGCACGATTCGGGTGAATCGGAAATCCTGCAGGACGCCGCGGGGATAGCCGACGCGTGGGCGGCGGGCGTGGCGGCGATGTGGGTGGATGTCGCGGGCGAGGAGCGGGCCGCGCTGGAAATGCTGGGCGAACGCCTCGGCATTGAACGGCCGGCCATCGAGGATTGTTTCGAGGGACGGCAGCGTCCCCGTATTGACGAATACGATGACCACATTTTTCTGTTGATGTATGATCCCGCCGTTTCGGAAGCGACGACGGCGTTTTCCCCGAACAAGGTGGGGGTGTTCTATGGTCCGAAGCGCCTGGTGACGGTGCACCCGGAGCCGGTGCGCGCCCTCGACCCGATTCACCGGCGCTGCGCCGCCAACCCGACGGCAGCCTTCCAGCGCGGTCTGGATTCTCTGCTCTATATGATCATTGACGGCATCGTGGACGACTGCGTGCTGGGGGCGGAACAATACGAAGACGCCATGGACGGGCTGGAGGAGCGTTCCCTCGCGGGCGAAATTGATTCCGACATTCTGGAGCACCTCTCGCAATTGCGCCGCGATCTCATCGCGTTCCGCCGTTACCTCAGTTCGCTGCGCGAGGTGTTGCGACCCTTCGCGCAAGGAATGTACCGGCATCTTTCGATTGACTTGGAATTCCAGTTCCGGCACGTGACGGACCACGTCTCGCTGGCGCTGGAGGTAATCGAAGGGCTGCGCGAAGCCACCCATGCCATCCACGACAACTATTTCGCGCAACTGGCCGAGCGCACCAACGCGCTCATGCGCACCCTCACCCTCTTTTCCACCTTCCTGCTCCCCCTCGCGTTGATCACCGGCTTCTACGGCATGAACATCATCCTCATTCCGTCCATCGAAAGCCCGTGGACCACGGTCTTCGTCTGCGCGCTGCTGGTGATTACCGGCGTCTGCATGTACACCTACTTCCGCCGCCGAAAGTTCCTGTAACCTTCCGCGTCCAATGCCGTCTGACGGGATAATATCTTCCTTAGCCGCGGAGTAATCGCAGGCGCTTGTGTTGTTTCCTCTTTGGAACATATACTGACTCGCATAAGGTTCTGGAATACAGGCTTTAGCCTGCCTATGTTCTGGAGTACAGGCTTTAGCCTGCCTATGTCTTGGAGTATTAACAACATGAGCAAAGTGGCGGTCTTAAAGACCAAGCCGGAGACGGTGATCGAGGATTATAAGCGGCTGTTGGACCTGGCGGAGTTCACGAAGCATATCCCCAGGGACAAGCCGGTCATTCTCAAGGACAACATCTCCTGGCATTACATGTTTCCCGGCGCAAACACGACGCCGTGGCAGTTGGAGGCGGTGATCCAGTATCTCCAGGACAACGGCTACGGGGACATCTCGGCGGTCCACAACGAAACGGTGGTCATCAACGCGCCGAAGGGCCAACGGCTGAACCGGCTGGACAAGGTCTATGCCCGCTACGGCATCCGGGAGTTGATGAACTACGACCCGAACGACATGAAGTGGATTCGCTACGAGCCGAAGGCGAAGATGCAGGCGTTGGACGGCATCTTCCCGGAAGGCATCATGATCCCCGACTATTTCTTCGGGAAAAGCATCGTGCATCTGCCGACGGTGAAATGCCACATCTACACGACGATGACCGGTGCGATGAAAAACGCCTTCGGCGGTCTGCTGAACACCAGGCGGCATTACACGCATTCGGTGATCCATGAGACGCTGTGCGACCTGCTGGCCATCCAGCGGGAAATCCACGCCGGCATCTTCGCGGTGATGGACGGCACCACCTGCGGCAACGGGCCGGGGCCGAGATGCATGGTCCCCGTCCAGAAAGACTATATCCTGGCGAGCGCGGACTCCGCCGCGATTGACTGCGTCTCTGCGCACATGATGGGACTGGACGCGCATGCCGTCAAATGCGTGTGGCTCGCCCACGAACTGGGGTTGGGCGTGGGCAAGTTCGAGGAAATCGAGGTGGTCGGCGAGGACATCCGAGACGAAAACTTCGGTTTCGCCGTTGGGTCCACCTTTGCCAGCCACGTCGGTCACACCATGTGGTTCGGGCCGATGCGCCCGGTCCAGAAACTGTTTTTCCACACCCCCGTGGTCAATATCTTCATCCTGGGTTCGTACCTCTATCACGACTATTTCTGGTATCGGGTGAAGGGGATGCCGCGCGTGCGCGAATGGCTCAAGACGCCCTGGGGCCGTCTTTTTGAAACCTACGGCTGATTGCCGGGAAGCCAGAGCAATTCTCCACAAAAAAAGGAGATCATTCCATGAAGACGGGGAAACGCCGTAACGGCCTCATGATCATCCTGGCGGCCATGTTCCTTTTGATTGGCGGCGCTGTGTCATTGCCCGCCAAGGCGGAAACGGAAACCGGGGCGTTTCGAGCGGGATTCGCCGCCGTGGAAATCACACCGCCCGACGGGTTTCGGCTGAGCGGTTATTTCACGGAGCGGGTGAACACGGGCACGCATGATCCGCTGCTCGCAAAGGCGATGGTCCTGGAGCAGGACGGCGTTCGCGTCGCGCTCGTTTTCTGCGATGTCATCGGCGTGCCGGCGGAAGTCTCCGGTGATGCGCGGCGGCGCATTGCCGCGAAAACCGGCATCCCGGAAAGCCATAGCGTAATTGCCGCGACCCACACCCATACCGGTCCGCTTTTCAGCGGTTCGCTGAGCCAATACTTTGAATCGCTGCGCGGCGATCACGATGCCATTGCAGCATATAGAACCTTTCTCGCGGGGCAAATCGCCGAAGCGGTGAAGCAGGCCGCAGCGGCGGCGGAGCCAGTGGCGGTGCGTCACGGTGTCGGAGAACAACCCGGACTCGCGTTCAACCGCCGCTTTTACATGCGCGATGGCGGCGTGCGTTTCAACCCCGGCAAGATGAACCCCGGCATTGTCCGCCCGGCCGGACCCATTGACCCCGCCGTCGGCCTGGTTGCGTTCACGCCCGAAGACGCCAAGGCGCCACGCGCCGCGCTCACGGTGTTTTCCCTGCATCTCGACACCGTCGGCGGCACGGATTTTTCCGCCGATTACCCCTATCATCTGCAAACGCGGCTCCGGGAACGCTTCGGCAGGGACTTTCTGTCCCTGTTCGGGCTTGCGCCCTGTGGCGACGTCAACCATGTGGACGTTTCGCACCGGCAGGCGCAGAAAGGCCACGAGGAGGCCGCGCGCATCGGCGCGACCCTCGCCGCAACCGTGATCAACCTGATGCCGCGCCTGCAATCATGTGAAAAACCCAGTCTCGCCATGGCCCGCAGCGTCGTTGAAGTTCCCCTGCAACGCTACACAGAAGATGATCTCACATGGGCGAAGGAAAACATTCTGCATCTGGAGGACCGTGATACGCCGTTTCTCGACAAGGTCAAGGCGCGCCGCATTCTCGATCTCGCCGCCCGCGACAGCGCAACCATTCCGGTGGAGGTGCAGGCATTGCGCTTTTGCGATGATCTCGCGCTGGTCTTTCTGCCCGGCGAGGTCTTTGTCGAACTCGGCCTGGGCATCAAGTATGCGTCACCGTTCCGAAACACGCTGGTCATCGAATTGGCGAACGACAATCCCGCCTATATCCCCACCGCCAAAGCCTTCGCCGAGGGCAGTTACGAGGTCGAGAACTCGCGCATCGCCTCCGGCGGCGGCGAGCGCATGGCCGAAGCCGCCCGCCAACTCCTCTATCAACTCAAATTTGAGTGATAGGAACACGTTGGCCGAACGCCGGAACCTTTGGAACTTACAAACCACCTTCTTTTCATCATTGTGAACGACATCAAGTCAAAAAATGAGGCCATCCGAAGATGGCCTCAACACCTATGTTACAGGAGATTCATGCACCTGGCGGCGGTCCAGGACAGAAACCGTCTTCCGTCGGCGGGTCTTCGTCGGGGCAGTAGTAATAGCCGCCGGAATTATAGAACTGGATCACCCGTAGCAGTTCGGAAAGACTGATCATCCAGTTCTGCGGGTTGTAATCGCTTGCGTGCGGGTCGCAGTCCTGTTGCGACGGATTCGGACCGGGCACATACCCGTCTTCCGTGCTTTCCGGCGGAATGGCGCAATGATATCCGCCGGAATTGTAGAACTGGATAATCCTCAGTAGTTCTGAAAGGCTGATCAGGTTGTCCTGATTCTGGTCGGCATCGTGGTATTCCTCTTCGCCTTCACCTTCACCTTCGCCTTCGCCCTCACCTTCGCCTTCACCTTCGCCTTCGCCCTCACCTTCGCCTTCACCTTCGCCCTCACCTTCGCCTTCGCCCTCGCCCTCGCCTTCACCCTCACCTTCTCCGTCGCCTTCGCCTTCACCCTCGCCTTCGCCCTCGCCTTCACCTTCGCCTTCGCCCTCTCCTTCACCTTCGCCCTCGCCTTCACCTTCGCCCTC
>CAZLII010000081.1:0-10847 GCA_964559065.1 uncultured Nitrospirales bacterium
GTCCTGGGCGGTATCGTGGGCGTGCAGGGCATCAATGCGCCCACGGAAGCAATCCAACTGGCGAACACGCTTCAGACCACCGGAATGCTGATCGAAGGCATTGAGACGGGCGAAGCGGCCTTCGGGCAGACGCTCTCCCGATTCGGCGGGGTTATGGGGTCGTTCGGTTCAGCCAACGCCGACATCGCGCAAATGGCCCAGTCAATTCAGTCCACGGGCCGGATGATTGAACAGATTGAGGCGATTCAGTCAGGCGGAGGCGATGCATCGATGGGCAGTCTTATCCGGCAGATGAGCGGGATGATGAACATGGGCGGAGCGGCCGCGCAGAATCCGGGGACCGCCCGGGCCGTCGAGGCGTTCGACACAATGGGGCGGACGTTGCAGCGCATCGAGGGTCTCGAGCAGACCGGCGGGGATGATGCCTCTTACGCGGCCGCCCTGCAGGGCATGGGCGGAGCGCTCAATGACCTGGGGATTGCGAGCGGGGCGGATCCGTCCTACCGGCAGACGGTGGCGGCGTTCAGCAAACTGGGCCAGGCAATCCAACGCTTTGGAAATGCGGGGGGCAAGCCCGACAAGAAGACACAACAACTGCTCGCGTACAACGCCCGCGCGCTGGGTGCGCCGGTCGTGCCCGGCGAGGTGGGCGAGGAAAACGCGAAGAACTATATCCAGGCGGCGCTGAGTGCGGCTGCACTGAGTGCGGTCGAGGTGACATCGACCCGTTCGGATCCCGGAGGCGTGCAGGCGGTGTCCGGCGTATTGCAGGCGCTGCAGACGCCGATTGCGGCCTTGGCCACCGATGACGAATCGAAGGCCCTGATTGAATCGGCATCCAACGCGCTGGGGAATGTATCGGGCTTGCTGCTGCAAGCCGGAGCCCAGAGCGCCAGGGCAGGCGAGATCCCGGCGGCGTTCTCTCCCACACTGATGCAGCCGATCATGGCCCAGGAATTCGTGCCGGGGATGGTGCGGCACACGCATCTTACATGGGAAGCCACAATCGAACTGACTGACCCGGCAGCACGTAGCGCGGTTGCTTCGGACACCGTGTCGGGCGATTTTTCGGCGGAAGAGATGATCCCGGAGTGGGAATTGAACGACGCCGGTTTGCCTGTGTCGGAAGGGGATGTGCTGGCCAACACGGTGCGGCGTGCGGGACTTTCCGACGAACTTGCGGCGCATGCGGTGCCGTTGCTGGCCAATCTGGACCGATCGTTTCGTCTTGATCGGGCGGAACGGCTTGCGGCCGCCGGTTCGGGCGAGCAAGCCCTCGATCAGGCGTTCACGTTCCTGGCGCTTTCCAGCATCGGAGGCACGCGGGACGAAGATCAAGTCGCTCGCGCCTGCCGCATTGTCGCGGATACCCTGCCCCCGCAAGACAAGGGGTCGTTTTCCTCGGAGGATATTCAGTATCGCATCGACTGGCGCAAGGGCAATATGAATCTGCCGCCCAAGGCGGTTATCGACGGCATCCTGGGTGCCTGGTATTATGCGGACACAACTACCATTGAACGACGGAACGGAAGCATCGTTGTGACGAAATCCGCACGCGGGCGTACTTACCAGACGCTGGATACGTTCTTCAAAGGCGGCCTCCTGCATACCCACGTCAAGGAAACCTACTCCTACCGTGGGCCGCGTTACGACTGGGGCCAGGCGTTCGTCGATTCCAGGCGGGCGAAACCCGTGCTGTGCAAGTTGAATGTTTGGGGCGACGAGCCGTCCATCGACAAGGTGATGTATGGCAATGTTTACAATCTGCAAAAAACGAAGTGACGCTGGAACGGTTTGCCGGATATCCGGCCACAATCCTGACCACAGAACAAAATAGGAATCCAATATATGAAACGAACTATCGGTCTCAGCATCGCTGGTCTTTTTCTATGCCTCACGGCGGCGGGGTTGCCCGACGTGTTTCCCGTCGGGCGGCAGCAGCTTCCAAAGGACAGGCGTGTCACGCAGAAGTTCCTGCTGGAACACATGTTTCCCGCGACGTCGAAGGATATCAACCCCGTGCCTGCGTACCTGAAGGGCGATGTCGAGGTGTTCTTTCTCGTCTATATGGACAGCATGCCCGAAATCACGGTCGAGGCTGACAGTTTTGTGAGGCAGCCATTCGTAAAAGCGTTCGTACACTTCAAGGGTCACGTGTTTGCGAACACGATTACCGACATCCAACATTTGGTGCTCTGGCTTGGGGTCGAGGTCCCAAGCTACAGAACCATCGCATGGCTTGAGGTGATTCATGACTGGAAGCGCGCTCCGGAATGGGGCGGGCTGTTTGTCTATGAGAGCGGCAAGTATGTGCCCGGCGCCATTGCAGAAAAGATTTGGGAGACTGGGTTTGTTTTCACTGTGCCCGGGATCGGCGTAACCCGTGCACTACGCGCAAAACTGGGCAACGGCGCGAGCATGGAACTGTCGCATGAGGACGGCTACAAACTGGAGATTCACAACTGGCCGAAGACGGCGGAAGAAGCCGGGAGGCAGCCTCAGTTGTCCGTTTCTCCGGCCACGTATGCGCAGCAGCAGGCCCAGTATATTCAGGCGATTTCCCAGGCAACCGGGGCAATTCTCTGGAAACCGGATTATTACAAGAACCTGCCCCCTGAGTACCGGCGGATTATCGACGATCGACTGGAGGGGGGCACGCTGCGCAACACGAAAGAGGTGCGCCCACCAGCCGACGAGGCCGTTGTGCCGGAACAGGAAACGACAGCACCATTGCCACCCACAGTCGGGGAGTCCATCCCAGACTATGACGATCTGGAGCAATGGCTGGAAGCATGGACCGAGAAGGTGATGGATGCCATCGCCCGGAAGGACACCAGCGCCATCATCCGCTATGACGAGGAGATCCTGACGAAAATAGAGAGTCTCAAGAACATCGACGCGGAAACGCGCGCCCGGCTGGAACAACTCAAAACACTGCTGCAACAACTCAAGAAATCAATGTAGCGTGCCAAAAATGCCGACCCACCGAATAATCTCCGGGTGCCGCCGCCAACACTTCGGCATCGACGCTAGCCTGCGACTTGTCCGAGATCCCAGACACCCAGTCCGAGATCTCGGACATTTCACGCAGAACGCACCATCGCACTGATTCCCCTAACCCTCTCTCCCACACGAAGTTGTACCAAACCGCTCCAATCGGCACGAAAAATGCTCATGAATACCCAGTGTCTCCGGTGAGGCAGTACTTCGGATGAGGAAGAAGAAGGGAACAGAACCAAAGACCTTGGGGAGGGACGTGATGAGCACCAGAGGAAGAGGGTCTTCTTATTGTGCGCGATTTCACGAAGGCGTCACGCGCTGTGCGGTCGCGTTGGTGTGCGCGGCTTGGGCGTGGATGGGGCAGGCGCCCGCGCTGACGGGAAGCGGGGATTCGGCGACAGGCCCGCTAGAGACGGTGTCGCCAAGGCTCAATTCGGTGACGGCGCTGACGGAAAGCAGTCTTTCCGTATTGTTCAGCGAACCGATGCTCTCGCCGGGCGCGGCGGGGAATTATGCCGTGTCGGGGCTTGGCGTTGGCACGCTGAACGTGAATCCTGACGGCGTCACCGGCGGCGGGCCGTATACGCTTTCATGGTTTTCGGGCGAGATGCAGGACGGCGTGGCGGTCACGGTGACGGCGGTCGGCTTGCAGGACCTCGTTGGGAATCCCATCAACCCGGCGCAGAACAGCGCCTCGGGAACAGGCATAGGCATCTCGCCGGTCTTCACCAATCTGCTTGCAACCCCCGCGCGGGCCGGCGCGGGCGAGACGGCGCTCATCACGTTCACGGCTTCCGAACCCCTGGCGGGCGACCCGTCGGTGAAGGTCAACGGGCGCGACGCCCAGTGGGTGAGCGGCGCGAAGGCGGTGGATTTCGGTTTCGAATATGAAGTGCAATCGGGCGATCCGCTGGGCATGGCCGTAATATCGGTCATGGGGGTGGACCCGGCGGGCAACGCCGGTTCGCTGACGGACAGCGCCGCGCTGGAAATCGTCGAAGAGCCGTTCGGCTTGCCGCTCTATGCGTGGCCGGCGGGATTGGCGCTGGCGCTGGCGGGAATCGTGGTGTTTGCGCGGCGGCGCACATCCTCCGCCGCAGGCGGGGCAAGGGGGGGCTTCCTCCTTCTCCTGTTCGCGCTGCTGGCTTCCGCCGCAGCATTCGCCCAAGGCCCCGCCGTCTCGAACGTGGCCTTCACCCAGCGGGACAACGGCGCGGGCGGCACGGAAGTGCTCATCACCTACGACCTCATCGCGCCGAACGGACCCTGCGACATAACAGTCTCGCTCTCGAAGGACGGCGGCACGGACGGCTTCAGCCATCCCGTCACCAGCGTGACCGGCGCCCTCACCGGTGTCACCACCGGCACGAGCCACGCCATCACCTGGGACATCCGCGCCGACTATCCCGAAGAAGACATCCCCAACGCCCAGATCCACGTCACGGCGGATGATGGCGTCGCACCGCCCGAGGTGACGTCCTTCGAGATCAACACCGGCGCGGCAACCACAACGGATCCCGATGTGACGTTGGACAACACGGCGTCCAACAGCCCGACGGAGTACATGGCGAGTGAAGCGAGCGATTTCAGCGGCGCTACGTGGCAGCCTTACGGCACCGCGCCAACCTTCACGCTTTCTTCCGGCGAAGGCGGTACGAAGACGGTGTACTTCAAGGTGCGCAATGCCGCCGGCGAATCCGCCCCGGTGAGCGACACAATCGACTTTACAGAACACACAGTGCTGCTTCCGGGCGATGTGCCGCTGACGGTAGTCTGGGTCCCGTCCGGTTCCTTTGACATGGGCCGGTATCCCGGCGAGCAGAGCAGTTACTCGTGGGAAGACCCGCAACATTCGGTGACGGTGTCCGGCTTTTGGATGGCGAAATACGAGTTGACCAAGGCCCAATGGACGGCGGTGATGAGCACGACGCCGTGGAATGGGCAGAGTTATGTCTTGAACGATCCGAACTCTCCCGCGGTGTATGTGTCGTGGAATGACGCGCAGTCGTTTATCACGGCGTTGAACGGGCTGACGGGATTGACCTTCCGGTTGCCGTCCGAGGCGGAGTGGGAGTACGCATGCCGCGCGGGCACGACGACGCGTTTCTATTGGGGCGATGACCCCTCGTATACGGCGGGCAACGCCTACTGCTGGTGGCGTTACAACGCATGGGATGTGGGAGAGGGATACGCCCATATCGTGGGTTTGAAGACGGAAAACGCCTTTGGATTGTACGATATGAGCGGCAACGTGTGGGAATGGTGCGAAGACGACTGGCACTCGAACTACACGGGAGCACCGGCGGATGGTAGCGCCTGGGTTGACTCGCCACGGGGCTCGAACCGCGTGCAGCGTGGCGGCAGCTGGGACCTCTTCGGCCACAACTGCCGTTCTGCGTACCGCCACGACGCCGGCGGCCCGTCGGGCTCGTTCTTCAGCATCGGGTTCCGCTTGGCCGCGGATAACCGTCCAATCGTCATATCCTTCGTCATCAACAACGACTACGTGTCCACGGACAGCCGCGCCGTGACGCTGAACAACACGGCTACCAACGGCCCGGCGGAATATATGGCGAGCGAGTCGGCAACCTTTACAGGAGCGACATGGCAGCCGTATGACGCCGCGCCCGCCTTCACGCTTTCTTCCGGCGAAGGCGGGACGAAGACGGTGTATTTCAAGGTGCGCAACGCGGCGGGCGAGTCCGCGGTGGTGAGCGACACCATAAATCTGGTTGAGGAGCGGACAATATTGCTTCCCGGCGATGTGCCACTCACGATGGTGTGGATACCTTCGGGCAGTTTCCTGATGGGCCGGTATCCGGGCGAGGCGGACAGCGAATCGCGGGAAGACCCGCAGCATCCGGTGACGCTGGGGTACGGGTTCTGGATGGGCAAGTACGAGGTGACGCAGCAGCAGTGGATTGCGGTGCGGGGCTCGTGGCCGGGCACGGCGCCGTACGCCGCACGCGGGCAGGGCAACACCTATCCTGCGTACTTCGTTTCTTGGACTGCCGCGAAGAATTTCATTACGTCGCTGAACGCGCATATCTCAAGCAGCGGGCAGGGTCCGCTGACGGTGCGGCTGCCGAGCGAGGCGGAGTGGGAGTATGCGTGCCGTGCGGGGACGCAGACGCGCTTCTACTGGGGCGACGATTCCGGGTATACGCAGATTGGGACCTACGCCTGGTACATAGGTAACAACAGCCCGGTCGGGACCAAGCCCGTGGGCGGGAAGACCGCGAACGCCTTTGGCTTGTACGACATGAGCGGGAACGTTTGGGAGTGGTGCGAAGACGACTACCACGGGAGTTACACCGGCGCGCCTGCTGACGGGAGCGCGTGGATTGATTCGCCACGGGCCTCGGGCCGAGGGATCCGGAGCGGCCGCTGGGACCACTACGCCTGGATCTGCCGCTCGGCGTATCGCACTGGCGGCGCGCCGGGCGATCGGTACGACACCATCGGGTTCCGCCTGGCCGCAGACCAGTGATCCTGTCGAGCCAGGTCACGCAGGCAACAGGTGTGTATTAACCGTTTTTGGATTTGAATACTACGAGGAATGATTGAACAGGATTGCGTCATCGTTGCGCAACGAAACCATTAAGGAGCAAAACGATGAAAAGAGAATCAACCGCCAAACACCTGTCTCGTGACGGGGCTTCCGTGTCGTGCCTGATGGGCCTGCTATTCCGGCTGACGCTGTTCACGCGGGCATCACTTGTGGCGTGTCTGGGGTGCATCCTGGGGTGGATGCTTGTGGGATATGCCCCGGTCGCCTCCGCGCAGCAACTGTATTATACCCATCCGACGGTAAATGATGGAGACTTGAATCCCATTTATCCGGGCCATATCAAAACGTTGGCCGGAGAGGAAATTATCGCGAATTCCGCAATTGGCGGCAACCCGGTTTTCGACTCCCAAGGGAACATGTATTTCACAAAACGCCAAATGGAACCTGTGCGTTTTACACTTCACCGAAGGAATCTGGACGGCAGCATTGATGACTTGGGGCAAATTGTGGATACATCAGGCGGCTATGTCAATCAACCAGTGTGTTTTCTGGCCATTTCACCGGATGATAAGGTTTATTATACCCATCCTCATGTATATTATGATGATGGTTTTTCGGATCCATATACCATCGTGCCACCGCAAATCAGAGAATTCGGGGGGGGGATAATCGTTTCAGGCTACGATATTGTGGGCAATCCGGTTTTTGATTCCGAGGGAAACATGTACTTTGTGAACCTTCTATATTATCCAGACCGATTTTTGCTCCAAAAGAGAAATATCGATGGAAGCACCATTGAGATGGGCCAACTGTATAGTGGATATTATTTCACCGAAGGCAGTATTTACCTATCAATTTCACCCAATGACAAAATTTATTATACACATCCATATTCGTTCTGGGATGATGGTGTTACACCTGGATTTATTACACATGAATTCTCGCATATCAAGGAATTTGGTGGGGAAAAAATCGTCTCTTTGACGGGGCCCTTTGATATTTATGGGATGCCGCCTGTGATTGGCGGTTACCCGGTATTTGATTTTGCGGGAAACATGTACTTTACAAAGCGTTTTAGTGACCCCATCCGGCACACACTGCATCGGCGTAATGGGGATGGAAGCATTGATGACTTAGGCCAGATAGTGGATACATCAGCCGGTTGGGTAAGACATTGGGGTAAAGACTGTTACCTCGCCTTTCCAACAGTTCTGGAAAACGTAAAAGTTGCCAGCGGAATTCGCGTTGAACGTTACCGGTTGCCGGATGGCTCATTGATCACCCGCGGGGTTGGTCCGGATGACAAGGATACGGCGTCAACGTTAAAAGCAGAGCCGCGAAAAGGGGAAGGGCTTTTCGGACTGCTTAAAAATTGGATATTACGCCGACGGGATGGGCAGACGCTATCCAATGAGGACGTTAAATTTAAACTGACCAAGATGGTTGGTATTGGCGTTCGTGGCAAGGCAGAGGGCGATTGCGAATCCATTCTTTATGCGGACTTGAGTGAATCTGAAACCGTGGAAGACGATGCGATCTTTTCTGGTACGGGCACGGATACCCTGAGTATTCATGCGCCGCTGAGTGAAGAGCATTCGGGCGCCTATTTTACGCTTTACTACAGTGTTCCTGATCAGGAATGGCTGCGCACGCAACACGTAATTCTTGAGGTGGCCGAAGAGGAAGACGCCACTCCTGACCAAAATTGCGGCACTCCCCTTGCAAGCATCGTTGACGCGTATTTGGACTCCTTATTCCAGGAACTGACAGGCATGAAGGGTCTTGGCGGCAAGGGAGACGTGCTGGATGTGAACAAACTGGGGGCTGAAGGCGTGGACCTGGATGGCACTTGGGCCGGCATACCCAATATCGAAGATATCTTCGAGATCGCCGCATTTCATCAGTGCCTTTACGGTAACATTATCCACCCGTACGAATCGCAGGCTGGAGAGGCCTACGCCTATAACCGTCTTCTCCTCGAATCCGACGACGAAGCCATTGTCCAGGTGTTGCGCGATGCCGGCGCCATACCCTTTGTCGCGGCCACCCTCGCCATCAGTTCCACCTGGCAGGCCTTCTGGGCCAACATTGGACTTGTCAACGAATATCAGCTGGTCACGGGCAGCGGCGGCAATGGCGAGCCTTTCTCTGCCGGCGGTGACCTCGATGAAGACGGGACGACCAACCAGGAAATCTTTGACGACATCATCGGATCTGGTGGAACCCTGGAAGACTACATCGCCGCCGTGGATCCGTCATTTTTAGGTGGCGAGGGCGAGGGCGAAGGGGAAGGCGAAGGCGAAGGTGAAGGGGAAGGGGAAGGCGAGGGGGAAGGTGGTCCTTACATTTCAGGGGCGGGCATGTTTCAGGTGGGCAGTCCTTTGCATTTACAAGTCCATTTCCCCGCCGCGACCGGCACGATCGCCTATGACTGGTATAAAAATGGAGGTCAGCTTCTGGCCTTCGACGAAACGTACAGCATCGAGGCATTAGAAATGACGGATGCGGGCATATACACCTGTCACGTGACGGATGAATCCAAGGGCGTGTTTATCACGCCGCCCGTCGCCGTTATAGTGGCGGCCAATCTTCCCCTTATGGGGGGCGGCGGTGTTGCGGCAACCGGTCTGCTGCTGTGGGCTGGCGCCATGGCATTTGTATTATGGCGGAGGCAGCGGTGCGCCGGGCTATCAGAACCTTTACTACGGGTTCCGCCTGGCCGCAAGTGAATAGCCGCATTTCCAGCAAGACAATGTAAGAGGTGACGTGCCCAAATAGAATTTGGGAACGAGGGGAAACATGCAATTGAAGAAGGAACAAGGAGTAGCACAATGAAAGAGAAAGGGAAAGGTTTTTGTATGCTGGCGGTGTTGCTGGCGATGGCGTTCACCGCTTTCGGTGATTCGGAGGGCATGTCGTACCAAGGCATGCTGGCGGACATCAACGGCACGGTGATTCAGGATGGTCTGTACGCCATGCGCTTCACCATCTTCAATACCCCTACAGGCGGACCTTCGGGCGGGCTCTGGCAGGAATCGCATGGCGCTGTCCAGACCACTCACGGCGCATTCGCCGTCGAACTCGGCCTGTCTACGCCCTTCGGTACGCTGTTCAAAGATGAACCCATGCTTTGGCTCGAAGTGGAAGTAGACCGGAATGCCAATGGCTTCGAGGCAAGCGAAGTCTACGCACCCCGCGTTTCCCTGTCCGCCGCGCCGTATGTGCTCAGCGCGGAACCCTATACCGATGAAAACGCCGTGGCGGCCATGGGGGTCAAGGACGATGCCAATCCGTTGAACCACGATCGCTATACCGATGCCGAAGCCGTAGAGGCCATGGGCGCCAAGGATGATGCCAATCCGTTGAACCATGACCGATTTACAAATGCTGAGGTCTCTGCGAACTCTGACGTTGCAGGTAACACGGCATTTCGGGATGTCGTAGGTCGTATTCTCCAAAAATATCCATCAAGTCATCCTTTATTCGGAAGTACCTACGAAAATATTGACTTCGACCTTACACGTCACAACAATGGAATATCAATGACATATGACCCAGGAACACAGAAATTTAACGCATCCGAAAGTGGATACTATGAAATTAGTTTTCAGATGTTAGCAAGAACTACTGCTTCATGGGGGGTGGTTGATATTTTTTCTGATGCAGGTTTGGTGTACTCTTTTTATATAACTCAATCCAATTGGATTCCAATGTCCAGTTCTATAACAATATACCTGAATGCAGGTCAGGGTTTTTGGATTCAGGGGCAGAATAGTCACCTTGAGGCCAACCGTACAATGTTGACTGTCCAGCGAATCCGCTAAGGTATCTTCATCATGACAAATCTCACTGAAAAACCGATAAGATTGAGAGTACCAGCCTGGTTTATGGAAATGACATGCACTCTTTGCGTTCTATTTTTAGTATCAAATGTTGGTGCCCTTGAAACGGATATCCTCTTTGAGAATACTCTCACTTCTGGCGGTGCCATCTCGTCCGCAGGCGATGGCGGCATGCTGGTATCAGCGGTCGGTCAGGCCGCCTCCGGGTTTTCCGTCGGAAACCTGGGCGATGTCCTGTTTTCCGGCATTCCCGCGCCAAAGTTTACGCCTTGGGCTGACGGCGACAATGATGGTGACGGCATGCCCAACGGTTGGGAAGTGGACAACGGCCTTGATCCCAATGATCCTTCGGACGCCGACGAAGACGATGACGGCGATGGATTAACAAATCTCGAAGAATACCTTGGGAATACCGATCCCCAGAACCCGAACGATCCGCCGGCGCAGCTGCCCCTGATTTCCTGGTTCGTCGCAGTCGCGCTTGGCGTCACAGG
>CAZLII010000082.1:0-10844 GCA_964559065.1 uncultured Nitrospirales bacterium
CACCGGGCCATTCGCCACCGCCATGTATTATTCCGGCGCGCCGGAAGGCCACGGCTTCGACGAGACGGGCATGCTGCATTATCTGGAGGTGGAGATTGACCCGCCGCAGGACGGCCCGCCGGCGGTGCGGGTCACGCCGGTGTGCGCCGTGCGCGCCGTCTATGAAATGCACGAAATCGAATGCGATGAGCAAAGCCATAGCCAGCAGGTCATTGACGCCATCCGCAACCTGCCCGCCCCGGAGGCGCGTGAACGCATCGCCCGGATTGTGCTGAAAGGGTCATGTCCCCCGGCGCTGCAAAATGCGCTGCCCACGGTCTATGACGCGGTGACAGAGCAATTCGCGTTCCTGGACCTGCTGGACGAAACGCATCCAGTCGAGGACTATGAGGTTCTGGCCGCCGCCGGCACGACGCTGGGCATCTTCATTCAGCGGATCAGCCGGGAGATCGCCGATGCGCCGGACGCGCGCACGCGCGCGATGCTGGAGCGGGCGCGGCTGGCGGGACTGAACGCGTATCGCGGGCGGGACATGCCGATCCGCGGTCTGGAAAGGGGGGACGCGTGAGAATCCTCTCGGCGGCCATCACGGGCTACGGACGCCTGCGCAACAGAACCCTGGAATTCGATCGGGGACTCCAGGTGATTGTCGGCCCCAATGAGCAGGGGAAATCCACGCTCCGCGCCTTCATCGGCGACATGCTCTACGGCCAGAAACGACTCACCACCATGCGCGCCTACGAAGAATCGCAGCAGTTGCGCGCGCCGTGGGACGAGACGGGTGAGTATGGCGGCGCACTGGTCTATGAACTGGATGACAGTCGCGTGATCGAGGTGAACCGTGTTTTTGATCGGAGTCGTGAAGCGACCCATCTCTTTGATCGCACCCATGCGCGGGAAATCACGGGCGATTTCGAGCGTCTGCGCAATCAGGAGGTGGATTTTGCGTCGGCGCACCTGGGGGTAAGCAAGGAGGTTTTCCTGAATGTCGCCACGATCAGCCACCTCAGTCTGGAGGGGCTGGGCGACAAGGACGCCCTGAACCGCATCCGCGAGAAAATCCTGTCGCTGGCGGATTCCGGCGAAGAAGCGTCTTCGGCGGAGGCCGCCATGAAACGGCTTCAGGCGCGTATCGCGGAAATGGGCCAGCCCGCTGCACGCACCAGGCCCCTGCCCGCTGCGCGGCAGCGCCGCGCGCAATTGGAGACGGAATACGCGCAGGCGCAGACGCTGCGCGAGGAACTGGCCGGTGTGGCCGAACAGCGCCGCGTCCTTGCCGAGGAAATCGCCGACTTGCATGCGCGCCGCGTACAGTTGGAAGAAGAGCAGCGCATCATCGAGGCGCACGACCGCGCCCGGCGGCTCCATGAGGCGGAAACCCTGATCGCCCGCATAGACACGGCCGCGCAGCACTGCCTGGCGCTGGACGATGCGAAGGATTTTCCGCTGGAGCGCACCATGGAGGTGCAGCGGGCGGAACACCGCGCCGCAAAGGCCCGCGAGCAGTTGGAGCGCACCTGCGAAGAACAACGGCTGTTGGCGCAACAGATCGAAGAAGAGCGCCGCAAGACGGGGGAAGCCCCCGACGCCGCGTTCCAGGACCCGCCGGAGGCGCTCGAAGAGCGCCTGGAAACGTGCGCCGCCGCCTTGGACCGCACCGACACGCAAATCGCCGCCGCGCAGGAGGCGCTGGAAGAGGCCAGAGCGCGCCTTGAGGAAACGCAGGGTGTTTTGGCCGAACTGCCGGATTTCAGCCGCATTGCCCAGGACCCCGTCGAGTGGCTTACCCAATTCGTCAGTTCCTTTCGCATGATGGTCAAGTCGCGCGATCAGGAATGCGATGCGCGTGACCGCATCCGCGAGGACGTCGCCTGCCGCCGCGCGGCGATCGCCGCCGACCAGGAATTGTTCCGCGACTGGCCGAAACTCCCCGAACAGACCCGCGAGTATGAACTGAGCAAACGCCTGCATGAAGAACAGGTGGAACAGCGCAGAAGCCGTCTGACGACCCTGGAAGGCATATGTGAGGAAACCGCCGAAAAACAGCCCGGATTCCTGTGGATGTCTCTGCTGTGTGCGTTGGGACTGGCCGGCGTTGCCGTGGGTTTTCTCTTCACCGGGAAAATGGCCCTGCTGATCCCCGGCGGCATGATCCTGCTGGCGATCGGTTGCTTTCTCGCCATGCTGCTCTACGGGCGCATGCGCCTCGGGCAACTTGCGCGCGAGATCGCCGAAATCCGCGCCGAACTGGAAGCCATCACGCAGCAACAAGAAGGTTCCCACGCCATCGAGGAACTGATGCAACGGGCCGGCTGCGATACGGTGCGCGAACTGGAAGCGCGATTTGATCAGTTCCGCGCCGCAAGCGCGGAACTGGCCCGCCGCCTCGAAGCCCTGGAGGAAAAGGAATCCGCCGCCTCGGAAACCGAGGCGCTTGCACCCAGGATGCTGGAACGATTGCGCGAGACCTTCGAGCGCGTCGGCGAAACCCTGCGCGATGAAAACGACGTGCAGCGCACGCTCAGCGGCGCCATCGCGCGATATCAGGAATACCGCGACCTGAAACGGCGCATCGGCGAGTTACGCGCACAGATTGACCGCCGCAGCGCCGAACTCAAACGGCTCAGCGAGGCGCGGGAGGTCGCCGAAGCGGAATGGCGCGCCGCCGAAGGGGAGGTCCGAACCTATCTTCGCGAAAACGCCTTCGAAGAAGAATCTCGCTATGAAAGCGCCGCCGCCGCATTGCGCGCATGCCGCAACCGCTCCGCTGACCTGCGCGAAGCGCGCGGGCGCATCGAAGTGCTCGAAGAAAAGGCGCGCGACTTGGAACGCCGCTGCGCCAGCGAGGAGCGCGACGCGGCAACGGCGGCCAGCGAACTGGAGACCCTGCTGGCAGAGGGCGGCGTGGATTCCGTCGAGACGTGGAATGACGCGGCGCGCCGGGCAAAGGAATACCGTGAAATCTGGAACAAGCGTGAGTCCCTGGAAAACCAACTCCGCGCCGTGCTTCGCAACCAGGACATAGATACGCTGCGCGAAGCCGTCCGCGCCGACGGAAATCTGCCCGACGCGCCGGTGCGCAGCAGTGATCAGATTAAGGCGGAGACGGCCGCTGTCGCCCAGGCCATTGACGCAAAGATGAAGGAAGAACACGCCCTGCACATCCGCATGACCGAACGGTCCGCCGGTTTGCGGTCTCTCAATGAAATCGAAGAAGAGCGGGCCGAACTGGAGCGGCGTATCCAGAACCTTGAACTTGAGTACGAGGCCGCCGTGCATGCGTTGGCGCTGATCGAGAATGTCGCCAGTGACAAGTATGTGCGCATTGCCCCGGTGCTGGCCGCCCGCGCCAGCGCCTTCCTCGAACGCATTACCGGCGGCGCCTACCGCGAGTTGATGGTCAGCCGCGATCTCACCCTCAGCGTGCGCATCCCGCAGATCAACCGCGTCAACGAAAATCCGGAGCGCGTCTTGAGCAAAGGCACGGTGGACCAGGTCTATCTCGCCATTCGTCTCGCCTTTGTGCAGTGCATCAGCGAAACCGGCGAAACCCTGCCCATGATCCTCGACGACCCCTTCGCCAACTACGATGATGCGCGCCTCGCCCGCGCGCTTGAACTCCTCGCCGAAATCGCCGCGACCAATCAAGTGCTTCTCTTCACCTGCCGCGAAGACGTCGCCCGCGCGGCCGCCGCCGTCCATGCCCCCATAATCAACCTCTAACTGCGGAAATAATCGGGGAAGAAGCGTCAGACCGGCAATTCCCATCCCGGCCGATAGGTCTTGCTGACGAAAGCGTTGGCGGTTTCGTTGTCGGTGGACCGCATGGCCTTGACGTCCCATGTAATGGTTTCGCCAAGGCGTGATGCGATACTTCCCACGAGAACCATCTCCGTAAAAGGACCGGAGTAGGCGAAATTCGAGCAGGCCGGTTCGCCGGCCTTGCATGCATCCAGCCAGTTGCGGTAATGGTTCGAGCCATCCACACGCGGCAGGATGGGGTCCGGCATGGTGTAATCCGCCATGCGCGATGCCGGCAGAAGCCGCGTCTTGCCGCCATACTCGCCCGATGTGAGGATGCCGTCGTCGCCGATGAAGAGCGAGCCGTTCTTGCCGTCGCCGAGTTCCTCGTCCTCCGGCACGCCTTCAGGGCGCTTGGGCTGCAATCCGTTGTCATACCAATACACGTCCACGGGCGGCATGTCGCCGCGCGCAGGGAAACGGTACTTGAGGATTACGGCAATGGGGCAACTCTGCGGGCTTTTGCCCTCCAGATGCTCCACGGACACCTTGAAGGTGTCTGCTTCGCCCAGTTTCAGCGCCCAGAACGCCGGGTCCATGATATGGCATGCCATGTCGCCGAGCGCGCCGGTGCCGTAGTCCCACCAGCCGCGCCAGCGCCTCGGCGCATAGCCCTTGTTGTACGGCCGCATCGGGGCCGCGCCGATCCACAGGTCCCAATCCAGGCTTTCCGGAACCGGTTCCTCCGGCAGCGCGTCCATGACGCCCTGCGCCCAACGCCCGCTGGGCCGGTCCGTCCACACATGCGCTTCGCGCACCGCGCCGATCGCGCCGGTCCAGATCATCTCGCAGGCTTCGCGCACGCCGCGCCCGGAATGGCCCTGGTTGCCCATCTGCGTGGCCACGCCCATTTCGTGTGCCGTATGCGCCAGCAGCCGCGCTTCTGCCACGGTATGCGTCATCGGTTTCTGAACATAGACATGCTTGCCCATTTTCATCGCCATGTAGGCGGCGGGCGCGTGCATGTGGTCCGGGGTGGAAATGGTGCAGGCGTCAATGTCCTTGTCCATTTCCTCCAGCATTTTCCGGTAATCTTTGTATTGCTTGGCGTCCGGACAGCGGTACACCGCCTCGCCCGCCTGCTCGAAGTCCACATCGCACAGCGCCACGACATTTTCCCGGCGGAAGGACAGGATGTCGTCGCGGCCTTTGCCGCCCACCCCGATGCCCGCGACGTTCATCGTCTCATTCGGCGACAGTTTCCGGGGAACCACCCGTGCTGTGTTCGGCTGCTGCGCCCAAGCGCCCATGGCCAGCGCGCTGGTCGTCGTCGTTGCCAGGAAGGCCCGCCGCGTAATTTCATGCTTATCCTGTGTCATCTTTCCTAATCTCCCTATCATCTGGTGTCAGTCAAGACCTATACAATACGATCTGCGCTGCAAATTCGTCAAGAAATTCCCAGCGAATGCATGGGGACGGGCCGAGGCAATACGGTCTTGACACCGTTCTCAACGGCGTGTGCTTTGCATGTCACGCGGTCTTGTTGGAAGCAGTCCGATGGACCACAGGAATAAAAGGATGCCAAGAATGCCGAACGCAACCCACGACACCAAGTGCCAGCCCACGGAATAGCGTTCCCCGTATCCCGGCAACCATATCGTAAACCATTCCCTGGTCCACCATTCCGGGAAAAAGTCTCTGTTGACATACCAGGGATAGAAGAAAATCATCTTTTTGTGCGTAATGAAATCCACAAGGTCGTGTGTCAATGCGCCTATCCACACCGACCAGACCAGCAGCCGCCATCGCCGCGCCCGCGAGCATCCCGAAGGAAACGCATAAGAAGACACAATCCCGTTCCCGACCCAGCGCCCCCAGGAGGTTGTTGCAAGTTTCCCGCCCAATACCAGCAACAGTCCCGTCAGCGCCAGGCCGTAGGGAATACACAACACAAACGACCCCAATAACGTGTGCCCGTACCATTGGCCAAGGCTGCCTTTCAACGGCGCGAGCGAAGCGTCCACCACGTCAGGCGTTGCCGCGCCCACATAGAGAGCGAGGACATTGAAATGGTCCGGAAACCGCCGCCAAAGCGGCACAACCAATCCCTGGTGCGATGGAAACGTAGGCGGCATCACAGCACTCCTCACATAAGTTTGCGGATGTTGCTTTTTTCGCGCATGCCGGCATTATTCCGACGACGCACCGGGGCGCAACACCTTCTGCAGGGCGTCAATCCGGGCCGTATCCTCGCTCAGGGTGGGGCAGAGCCAGCCGCCTTCGTCAAATTCGTTCCAGGCATAAATGAGCACCGCCTGCGCCTTTGCGGCATCGGGATTTTCCCTGCACCATGCCATGGCCCGTTCGAGATGCGCGGCCAATTCTTTCGGGGTCGGCGCCGCATAGTACTGCTCGATGTCGCCGCTTTCCACCCACGGTACGGGCGTTTCCACCCGGGGCCGCATATCCCAGCCCGCGCTGACCAGAGGAACCATCTCGCTGCCGGTCGCCTTGAAATCGTCCCAGCAGCGCTCTGTGTGGGTCGCAAGCGCCGAATAGGGCGCAGCCTTGCCGCCGCCGTTTGAGGCATAAGCGCCAATCGCATCAAGACCCAGTTTTTCCGCCTGGTTTTTCAGCACCTCGGGCGACCAGCCCTGCGCGACGATATAGGGCTTGCCGACGCCGGCCTCCCCGGCGGCGGCGCGCAACTGATCAAACGCGGCGCGCGCCGCTTCCCAGGTCTCAAAACGGCCGGGGCCGACCAGCCCCTCGACGCTGTAAAGGAATACCAGGGGCCGCCCTTCCAAAACGGTCTGGTAGGTAGGTTCCTTGAAGTACGAGACATATCGGCGGATTTTCTCAGGCCATGCCCCGGGACCGCCCCCGCTTTCCCATCCCCCTTGCAGGTTGAGGCAGAAATTGATGTCCGCTTTGCGCGCACTCGACAAGTAGCGTTTGAGACCGAGACTCAACGCGTTGTCTTCGGGGTAAACGACAAAGGCCCAGTAGTCCAGTCCCGCATCGCGGGCATAGGCAATTTCCCGGTCCATGATCTCCTGCGTGTGGCCGCGCGCTTCGACCGCGTTTTGACCAACCACCTTGCCGTAGAAAGGCAGCCGATGATGCCAATGCCCGGGCGCGAGCGTCTTCTCGACCGTCAGCCCAACCTCCGAGGCCGGCCCATGCCAGGCGTCCCACCGGATGGCTCCCACAATGGGCCGGTTTCCCGTCTCCTCAGCGCGGACCGTCATTGAAGCAATCAACAATAGGATCAGCAAAGACGCAATCATGGCGTTTTCCCCGCCAGTTCATAGCGCACCGGCGTTCCATGCCAGCCGGCCCACCTTTTTTCCCAGTAGAGATTGTGAAGTTGAATGGAGATTTCCCCTGCGCCGCCATGCGCGCAGACGGGGTTGCCATCCACGCTACGCACGGGCATGATGCTTCCCGCCGTGGTTGTCATGAACACTTCCTGCGCGTTCCGCAGTTCGTCGGCGTGAACCCGGCGACAGTCCGTGGGAATCCCGGTCACCTTGCACAATTCCAGCACGCTCTGGCGGGTAAGCCCTTCCAGACAGCCCGCATCCGGCGTCACCACTGTGTCATTAACAATGGCGAAGATGTTGGCCCCGGTGGCTTCGGTGAGGCATCCCTCTTCATCAGTGAGTACGGCCCATTCCGCACCGCGGTCCCCCGCCTCGAAGAGCGCCATCTGCATGTCAAGCCAATGGAAATTCTTCGCCTTCGGGTCCACGGCGCGCGGCGGAATGCGGATGCGGTCGCGGCTGATGATGAGATCAATTCCGCGCGCGCGCTGGTCGTCGTCGAACATGAAAACGAATTGCGTGGCGAAGGCATAGAATCGGTTGTCGAACTTCGCCGCATCCACCATTTCATTGCGGCCCATCGGCGGAATGCCGCGCGTGACCGTCCACCACACGTAGGCATCCCGCAGGCCCGCTCTCGCCACCAGTTCATGGAGTATGGCCGCCTCCCGCTCGCGGTCAAATGGGTTCCGCACCCGGATCGCCTCGCAGGCCCGCGCGAAACGCGCCTGATGTTCCTCCAGCCGGAAGAACATGCCCCGGCTGACGCTCACTACGTCATACACAGCGTCCGCATGCATGAAGCCCACATCAATGATTGGAACGGACGCTTCGAGTAACGGACAGAAATGGTCCGCGATAAAGGCGGCCCCAAAAGCATACTCCGGTTCGTGCGGCAATTGTGCATGATCGGGGTGCGTGAACATTTTCTCCTGAGCGCGGATGAGTTCCATGGTTTTTCCTTCTCCATTATCAAAGGGGACAGTTCCTCATGACACAAATCGTCATGGCGAACTGTCCCCTTTTTGCGTTAAATCGACAGACCAAGACGCGGGAATCCAGCAACATAAAACCGCGCGTTAACCTAACACCAATAGACCAGGATATGGCCGCTCATCTTATGAAAGAAATCCAGCAACATTTTTACAGCGCATTGAGCGTAGCCGATATGAAGCACGCGAAGAATCGCGACTGGGGTGTCTTGGTGGGGTACCGGAGGAACTCGACATGGCCGTCCAGATAGAGAACATTACCGCCTCCGGGGACGTGATTGAAATTCCCCGCGAGCGACCCGCTCGTATCGTCATACATGCAGAAGATTTCGCTCTGCGCCTTCGCACTGGCTGCCGGGTTGTTGATGTCGGTGATCAGGAATCGCTCGATGCCCTCTCGGAACCGGTAGGCGACCATATTGCCGTAATTAAGATCCTTCTCGTAAATGTCACCGCTGCCGCCGGCGGTCCAGGCATCGACCTTCTCAATGAGGTCAAGGAGCGCGCCCAAGGCGTCGGGGGTCAGGTAGTTGAACACGCTGCTGTCATTGATGGCGGGATCATTCGCCAATGATGGATCAGTCATGACAGCCACGTCCGTCAGCAGCCATGGAATGTAAAGGTACGACCGATCTTCAAACGCACAGGGGTCGGCTTGGTCGTTCGTGTAGAATTCCTGCAATTCCCTGTCGTAGTTGGCGTCCGAAGGGCACTCGAGGACAGCCACGTCCGTCAGATATTCGGGGAAAATCGAAGGCCCATCCGGAAACGCGACGAATCTGGTGGCCCGTTGACATTCGCCGGGCACAACGCCCCGCCGCCACTTCTGCGCCGTGGGGAACAGACCGCCCTTGGCCTCGTTGGCGTACATCTTAAACACGAGGCCAACTTGCTTGAGGTTGTTCTGGCAACTCGACCGCCGCGCCGCCTCGCGCGCCCGCGCCAACGCCGGCAATAGAATCGCCGCCAGGATGCCGATAATGGCGATGACAACAAGCAATTCGATTAGTGTAAAACCCTGTTTTCTCATGACTACATCTCCTTTTTGGTTTGGACAGCAAATAGATACATCTATGATAAAGACGCATGCATCACTGAGGAAAACACCGGTCTTCCTGCAGGGTTAGCGCACGTCGTTTCACCGTCTTCTTCTGTGCTGTGCACACAACTTTTGAACTTCTGCCTCGGAGACAGTCAACGTTGAGGCGTCATCGTCTCTCCTGTAAAGTATGAATACCGCTCAGAACATGATTCTGGAGCAAATGCCCCGAAAAGTCAACCCCCACTTCTGAAACGCGCCGGGTCCTTATTGACGACGCACTGCGGAATAACCGATCATGGGCCATTCATAACATTACAGCGGTCTTGAACGTTGATAACGCCTGGACCGTTTCGCGCCGACCGTGTCTGAATTGGAAACCAGTGCGAAGTAGGGAATACAACGCGATGTTGAATGAATCCCAGATTGGTGAATGTGCGACGTATGTTACGGAGCGGACAAGGCACGTAATTGAATCGTTAGGGCCGCGCGCGCCGGGCAGCGAGGCCGAACGCAGGACCCAGGAACTTGTGCGGCAGGATTTGACTGCCTGCTGCGACGGGGAGGTGTTGTTTGAGCCGTTCCAGGTCGCGGGAAAGGCATTTTTTTCCATGCAGGCGGTAGCCGCCTTGATCCTCATGGTTTCTGTTGTGCTCTGGCACGTGCACCCGGCGGTTTCCGTGGTGCTGGATCTGCTTGCGCTGTCGGTCTTGTACTTCCAGTTGTGGCGATACAGGCTTTATCTTGATCCGTTTTTCCCGAAGAGCGCTTCGTACAACGTCTACGGCCGCATCAGTCCAAGAGGCGAAACCACGCGGAGGATCATTCTTTCGGGCCACGCGGACGCGGCCTGTGAGTGGCGCTTTGCGTACCTTGCGCCCCGTCTGTTCCCCTATTTCATGATAGCGCTTCTCGCGGGACTCGCCGGGATTGTCTTGCTGCATCTCGTGGGGTTCATCGCCTGGCTTGCGGGGGGATCGCTGTGGGAGGCCGCGCAGCAGATGCAATGGCTGCAGTGGCTGCTGGTTCCCGGCATTGTTCTCGGCATTTTTTTCAACAATGTGAGCCGAACCGTTCCCGGTGCGAATGACAATCTCAGCGGCACTTTCACCGCAATGGGCATTGCGAAGCATCTGAAGGAATCGGGGGTGCAACTTGAGAACACTGAACTGGGCATCGCCATTCTCGGATCTGAGGAGGCGGGATTGCGTGGGGCCAAGGTCTTCGCAGAAAGACACAAGGCTGAATTTGAAGACGTGGACACCGCCGTTATCGTCCTTGAAACCCTTCGCGATCTCGATCACATCAAGGTTTACAACCGGGATATGAACGGCACGGTCAGGCTTGACGATGAGGTGTGCCGGTTGCTGCAGGAGGCCGGCAAGGCCTGTGGACTTGATATTCCCTATGCAAGCGTCTTTCTCGGCTCGACGGACGCCGCGGCATTTGCCCAGGCGGGCTGGCGGGCCGGAGTGCTCGGCGCTATGGATCCGCGTCCCGCGGACTATTATCACACCCGGCTTGACAATTGGGACAACATGGATGAGGCGTGCCTGCGCAAAGCCATCGCCGTCGTGTGCGCCGCGATACGGATATATGACACGAGGAAGGCATGACGGCATGATGCTTGTCGCAAATGCAACCGGAAGGGAGATTGAATCATGACGAGAACCACATTCCGGACCGTGTTCCGAGCCGTCGCGATTGTTCTTGCAGTTACAGTTGCGCAAGCCGAGTCTTCCGCAT
>CAZLII010000083.1:0-10798 GCA_964559065.1 uncultured Nitrospirales bacterium
TTCTGTGGAATTCGTCATTCCCGCGCAAGCGGGAATCCAGAACAATTCGCGCAGCAATCGAATTGGCTGCAAACGTTGCGCGTGGACACTCGGTAAACTTGCTTAACCGACCACGAATGGGGGCATTCCCTTCATTCGGACGGTTGCGAAGCGCATCGCGTTTGTTTGAACCCAATGCGCATTTCCCTCGTTGCCCGCCGATGGACTGAAAGCCCCGAACATATCAGCCTGCCGAGATTTCTTTGAAATCCCGCTGGGCAACGCCCTGGGTAACAGGTGATGCGATTTTCAAAAGCCCTGAAGGGGCGGCACACATTCAGGTGAGCATGGTCTTGAGTTCGCTCATGAACTCGTTCAAATCCTTGAATTGACGGTACACCGAGGCGAAACGCACATAGGCCACTTCGTCCAACTGCTTCAACTTGTTCATCACCGCCTCGCCGATGGCCTTCGTCGTCACCTCGTGTTCGGTCGAGTTGAAGAGTTCCCGTTCCACCTCGTCAATCAGCGCATCCACCTGTTCCAAACCCACCGGACGCTTTTCCACCGCCTTCAAAATGCCGCTTTTGATCTTCCACCGGTCGAAATTCTCGCGCCGCCCGTCTTTCTTGATCACCATCTGCGCGACTTCTTCGATCCGCTCATAGGTGGTGAATCGCCGACCGCACTTCAGACATTCGCGGCGACGCCGGATGGAATCGCCTTCTTTGGAAGCGCGGGAATCCACCACCTTGCCGTCGGTATGATTGCAGAACGGACACCGCATGATAGCCTCACTCTATACTTTGCCGCAGTTGCCAAGAACTGAATTCCTCTTCTCCAACATATTGTGCCGCACCCAGCCTAGCACATACAATATGCGGTGTCAAGCATAAAAAGAGAGGCGCTTTTCGCCGTAACGGGACTGCCGATGGCGTGAGAATGCCCCACACTGCGCCGGGATTTCGTGTCGCCGATGGTGCTCCAGCACAATCACCCCGTCATCGGCGAGCAGGCCGTATTCTGGAATCCCTTGCAAGAGCGCCTCGTATTCCGTGAATTCATAGGGCGGGTCAGCGAAAATGATGTCAAAACGTCCCGGAATTCTCCCCAAGTCCTGCGGCAACGTCAGTTTGAAGCACATAGCCCCTTCGGCCAGACCGGTATGCGTCAGATTCTCGCGGACCAACCGTAGCGCACGCGCGTCCGCATCCACGAAGACCGCCTGCGCCGCGCCCCGGCTGAGCGCTTCAATGCCGTTCGCGCCGGTTCCCGCGAAACAGTCGAGGAAACGCGCCGTCTCCAGGCGGGGCGCTAAAATATTGAATAGCGATTCCCGGATACGGTCCAGTGTGGGACGAATAGGCCAATCGGCAGGCGGACCGAACAGGCGTCTTCCCTTGGCTTGTCCCGCAATAATTCGCACCGATACAGTCCCTTCTTCCTTTCCACAGCGTAGCCCGCGCGCCGTTGATTGTCAAGAGATTATCTTTTCGGCTGAGCGACGAGCAACCTCTCAACGAATGTTCCCTCTTAATCATTGATCCTAGGGTAGGTGTTGGGACTGTGTTAGCAGATCATTAGATCTTTTTCACGCCGACACTTAAACCATTTCGGTTGGCATCCTAAGCATTCTGGTTGCCTTTTGCGGGAGCAGTTTCCTGTGGTTTTGATCCTCGCAGCGGAAAAAATTGCCGGTGGAATACTGGGAGAAGTCGAAGAAATGTATTCCCGGCAGTCTTTTGTAAACACCGCGTGGAAATCTTTATAAACCATTGCGAATTAATAATTTATGATAGACTACTTATTATATAATGGCATTGCAATAGAATCCATGGACCCCTGTGGACAAGTTGTGGAAAACTTCGGGAGGATATCGGTGCTGCGCCCAAAAGACGCATTTCAAAGAAAACAGGATTTCAAAAGACGGACATCAAGCAATGTGGGGGTGGCTGCGCCTAGCATCCATGGACCGCTCAAAGAGAAGCAACCTGCAAAGTCCCAATGGTTTCGGAGCCGTGAAGGCAGCCCGTCCCCTCTGTCTGCGGCAGGCTCGTTGGGGGTCAGTCCTTCATTCATTCTCACCAGACCCTGTCGCATCCGCCTGCAATGGACGCCATTTATTCCGTCATTGTCCACTCCATAATGTCGTTTTTTGGTGTTCAATTGTGTATAATTGCCAAAAATCGGGGACCACAGGGGGCCCATAGAAATGACGACGCAAAAGCCATTGATTGGGGAACTGCTTGTAGCGGATGCCCTAATTTCTCCCGGCCAATTGGAGGCGGCTTTAGAACAGCAGCGGGTGGAGGGGGGCCGGTTGTGCGCGATCCTGGTATCCCAAGGGCTTTTGGACTGGAAAACCATTCACCATTGGCTGGCCAAACGTCGCGGGTTCGCGTGCATTGATTTGGCTCATTACCAGGTGAATCGGGAAGTGATAAAGTTGGTGCCGGGCGATTTTGTGCGCAGGCATGACGTGTTTCCATTGGACCGCTTGGGCAATCAGTTGACGGTGGGTATGGCCGTGCCGTTGGACACGGAGACCATCCGCGGATTGTCAGAAATGACGGGATTGCGCGTCAAGCCGGTGCTTTGCTCCATGGATGAGATCCGTGCGGCGGTAGGGCGTTTTTACCCCGCACCCGAAGAAGCGGGACCGTCTGTAACTGTGGCGTCCGGCGGTCCTGAGGATGCCGGAGATGCGGTTTCGCTGGGAAAGCGCGCGGGTGAATTGGCGCGGAAGATAGAGCGTTTGCCTGCATTACCCGATTCCGTACGGCGCATAGGCGAGTTGCTTGAACAGCCGGATATTGAGGTCAATGAAGTGGCCGCTGTTATCCGGCGGGACGCGGCGATTACGGCAAAGTTGCTGAGCCTGGCAAATTCCGCAGCCTTCTCGTTCACGCATCAGGTCAAATCGGTGGAATTGGCGGTGGCGCTGTTGGGATTGCGGGAGACATACGGCATTGTGATGGGGTTTTCCATCAAAGAGTTGCTTACGGAAGCGCCGGCATTCGACCACACGTGGTTTTGGGATTATTCCATTTTCTGCGCGAATTGCGCGACAGTGTTGAGCAAGGCGCGGGGAATGCAGAAGACCAGCGAGATGTACACGATGGGCCTGCTGCATGACATTGGACGACTCGTGCTTGCGCATGTGGTCGGGGCCAGTTATGCGGAGGTGGATCAGAATCTGGACGCCTATGCGCTGATCGCGGAGGAACTCGCGGCGGTCGGCGAATCGCATCCGGAAGCCGGCTTTTTGTATGCCCAGCATCTGGGATTGCCCCGCGACATCTGCGAAGTGATCCGGTACCACCACGATCTGGACTATGCGGAGGACACACAACCCCAGATCGCGACCGTGCAACTCTCGAATATTCTGTACCGCGCCTGCCGGGGCAAACAAACCCTGGCGGAGGCGCAGGCGGAAAGCGAACCGCTGCTGAAATTGCTGGGAATGAATCCGGGAATGCTCAGCGTGGTCTGCGACGTCGTGCGGAACCTCGGCAAGGCATAGTCAACCTCAATCGGCCTCGACGGGCAGCAGGTGCACGGCGTCTGCGATGACATGGCCGTCCGCCCCTTCATTCGCGATGATAACCAGCGCTTCCTTTTCAAACACGAACACGCCCAGGGAGAGGAACACGTCTTTGATGGGCGGGGTGGCGCGCTGATTCACCGCGATGTTCATTACGCCGTCGGCATGATGCACGGTCACCGGGGCGTTGGTGGCGCGGTTGGGATGGGCGCAGAAACTGATGCGCACCTCATAGGCTCCCGGCGCGGGAACAGGAATGCGGTAGCGCGCGACGCATGCGCCGGAACCCGGCTGGTCGTCATGCAGGTAATTGACGCCCACCATTGGGGTGACGGACCGGGAAATGCGCCACGGTCCCTCAATTTCCGCGCCCGGATTGTCCATCACGATGCCTTCCAGCGTATCCGGGGCAATATGGTGGCGGCCGTCCATCTTCCACGACAACGCCTGGCCGTCCTCGCGCAGCCTTTGGGCGAGCCGCTGGTAATCGAGCGCCTGCACCGGCACGCCGTCGTCAAGCGCCAGCGCGGCGGCGGTGGCGGCGGATTGACCCAGGATCATGAACACCGGCTCCATGCGAATCGAACCAAACGCGATGTGCGAGCAAGACACGCACACCGGCACGAGCAGGTTCTCGCATTCCGCCTGCTTGGGGAGAATCGCGCCATAGTCAATCGGGTACGGTCCGCCGGGGTTGACCTGGACGTCACCCTCGTTGCGGGCATGCGCACGGCCCTCATCGTCATACGCAACGTAGCGTTGCGTGTGGTGCGAGTCCATGTTATAAGAACCCATGCCGATGGGGCGGGGCGTGGGAATCAAGCGGCGGAGATGGCGCTCGGTCATCACGAAATCGCCGAGCATCCGGCGCGCCTCGCGCACATAAATCTGGTGCGGCCAGTTGCCGTTGTCCCGAAATTCATCCCGCGCAAGCCCCCACCGGCTGATTTCGGCGCGGACCTCCTCCGGCGCGCGGGGATCATTCGCCAGAAACCAGAAAAAGCCCTTCTGGTAGTCCTCGTGTTCGCGGAGGATTTCGCGGCGTCGTTCATAACCCGCATCCGGGTAGTCGTAATTCATCCCGATATTGTCGGTGGAGAATGCGCCCCGGTTGTTGGTATCCGTTTTGTGGTTGGGCAGCGGCGAGAAGGTGAAAAAAGTCTCGCGGAATCCCGTGTCCAGGTAGCGGCCCAGCAGTTCATAGTGCATGGGGTCATAGTTGTCGGGTTTTGGGAAGGGCACGCGATTCTCAGGCACATTGGTCAGGCAGACACGGTAACAATACGCCTGCACCCGGTGATCGCCTTCGCCGTCCGCGCCGGGGGATTCGCCGTGGATGCGCGGGAGCAGGCCGCTTGCCGGATCGCCGGGCGCCACATAGGGGTCAACAAACGCTTCAAACTGGTGGTACACAGCCCGGGCGGTTTGCACGCCGTTGAGGGTTTCACCATACGCGCTGTTTGCTTCGCGCCCGACATGGTAGGACACGCCCGCCGCCGCCATCAGGTCGCCCTCGTAGGTGGCGTCAATGAACATGCGGCCCCGGTACGTGTTGCCGGAGAGCATCGTGATCGCCTCGATGCGGCCGTTGCGTTTCGCGACGCCGTTCTCCCGGTCCAGCCATTCGTCGCGGCGCACCGGGATTTCGTATTCGCGCACGTACTCCTCGAAGACCTGCTCCGCCACATGCGGCTCAAAAATCCACATCGTGCGGAATTCACCGTCCATGGCGGGCGTGCCCTGGCCCTGGTTGCCGTATTCTTCACGGGTTTCCCAGCGCCACGCCGCGTCCTGCTGGTAATGCCGCCAGACGCGGTGATAGAACTCGCGGGCCAGCCCGCCGATGACGCTCTTGTCCCCCGTGTCCGTCCAGCCCAGCCCGCCGCTGCTCAGGCCGCCCAGATGCCGGTCCGGGCAGACAATCACCGCGCTCTTCCCCATGCGCCGCGCCTGCACCGCCGCCATCACGCCCGAAGACGTGCCCCCATAGACCACCACGTCGTAGACCGGCGCCGTTGCCGCCGCATTGGTTGCGGCCAGCGCTGCCATAAGCAACACTGCGCCTGGAATGATTGCAGCCATCGGATTGTCTCCTTTTCATTTTCCGGGGAAAAACCGGAAACAGCAAGCAAGGCGCAACATCACATTACCGGGTCAATCCTTATATTGCGCCGAATCTCCTATTTCCCCGGCAATCAGGTGCGCGATTGCTTCGGCAAAGAGCGCATGTCCCGCCGGGGTGAAATGGCCGTCCAGTTCATAGAACAGGGTCGGGTCATCACGTCGTTCCCGAAATATCTCCGTGACGCTGTACACCGTCAGACCGGCCCGCTCGCCGGCCACCGCCACGGCGCGATCAAGGGTATCAGACGTCAGCAACTCCTCCGTGGTCTCATAGCCCACCCGCCGGATATTGCGTAGCGCGTGTTCGTTCACATACGGGCCGTCGGGGATGTGCACAACAACGACGCGCGCGTTGTCGCGCTCCGCCGCGCGCCGGATGCGCATGAACTGCTGCGTCAGCCGCTCGATACAGGTCTGTGTCCAGGGATCGCCCCAATCCAGGTTAATCATGTAGAAACGCGGGTTCTGCATCGCCAGATCAATCATGTAGGGATTGAGATTCCCGCTGAGGAAGGCCTCCTTGACAGCATCCTCGAAGGTGTCGAATCGTGTGCGGTGTTCCGGGGACATTTTTTCCAGGAACTGCCGTGCCGTGTTGGCGGTCCAGCGCCGGTTGTCCTCTGCCGATGTGCGCTGCGGCGGCATCATGTCGTGCGTACGGCGCGCATCCTCGACCGGCGCGAGATCGCGGATCAGCCGTATGATATTCGGATAGACCCGCCACGCAATTTCGGCAAGTCGCGCCTGTTTCCTCGGTTCGACTTCCGGGCCGACCGCCGCCAGGTCATTGCCCATCAGCATGCCCACGATGACCAGGTCCGGACGCAACAGGGGAATGACTTTTTCCGCGAGTTGCGCATAGTCGGGGGGGCCGATCCCCGGCTTGCCGAGGTTTATCGTTTCCACGCGATGCCCGGCCGCCCGCAGCCGCGCTTCCAATCGGCGCAGCCAGGTATCCTCGATTTCCACCCCCCACCCATAGGTGTACGAATCGCCGATGGCGATGATCCGGAAGGTATCGCGCCGTTTGGGCGGAATTTCCCGGTCACGAAGCCCCAGCGCATTGATGTGCGCCGTATAGGCGAACTCATGCGTCGCAAAAGACTGCTCCGAATGCGGCGGGAAAAGAAGTTCCATTGCGCCCGGCACACGCGGTCCCCTCCCCGCCAGCCCCAGCGCCCGGTCGCCCGCCACGCTGACCAAAAACACCGCGAGGATGGAAACGATAACCAGAACAACATTTCGCAACACGATATTACACCTGAAATATCCGCCGTCCCAAGACCCGCCGCGCGCCTGCGCCTTTTGCATCGCCATTATTTCAAATGCGATGATACGATTCCAATGTAGCGCAGGCGGCTCGCCTGCAATAAAGGACAGCAAGGACAACAAGGACAACAAGGACAGCAAGGACAGCAAGGACAACAAGGACAACAAGGACAACAAGGACAGCAGGGACAGCAGGGACAGCAGGGACAGGGAAGGCAATATCTAAGGTAGCGCAGGCGTTTCGCCTGCATGGTTTGTGGGACAGCCGCCGCCGGCTGTCGTAATATGCAACGGATAAGGCAACGTGTCGGAGAATCCATCGCAGACGCCGATAGACGGCGGTAATGGCCGGGCATGGCATCACAAGCCGGCGGTGATCCTGTTTGCCATCATGGCGGTGGGGCTGGCGGTGCGCCTTGCCGGGGTGACACGGGAATCCGTGTGGTGGGACGAATACAGCAGCATGGTGCATCTTGAGCCGCCGGCGGCATGGCGCGATTCGCCGCATTTCAACCGGTGGAACCAGCAACTATTCCGCGAGACCGCGCCAAGCCTCTGGGCGTTCTTGAAACAGAACCGGAGCATGGACCCGGCGACGATGCCGCTGTATTACACGTTGGAGTATTTCTGGCACAAGCACATCAGCGACCGCCCGGCGGGACTGCGCCTGCTGTCCATCCTCATCGGCATGGCCATCTTGCCGGCAATATACATATTTGGCCGGGACCTGTTTGGTCCAAGTGCCGGGCTGATCGCCGCGATCTGCGTCGCCCTCTCGCCCATTCACCGCCAGTTCTCGCAGGAAATCCGTATGTACGGCCTGATGACGCTGCTGGCGCTGCTGTCCTGTTACGCCTTCATGCATCTACTCCGCCACGGCGGCCGCCGCTGGTGGTTGCTGTACGCTATTGCCACCCTGCTGCTGTTCTGGACCCATCCCTTCGCCACGCTGGTTCCCGCCGTGCAGGGTCTGTTCTGGCTGTGTTTCCATGCGGAACAACGGCGGCGTTTTGTCACATGGGCGGCGTTGACTGGCGCGCTGTTTCTTCCTTCGGCGGCGTATATCGCCACCATCCGCTTCTGGCCGGTGGATTCCACCGAGGATTGGATGAAATTGCCGACACTCCGCGAATTCGCGGGGGACCTCTTTGCGGATGATTGTATCGGCCTGACCTATCAACTGCGCGCCGGCACGGGTGCCTGGGAATGGCTGCTGACCCCGGAAGCCGCCGCGGCGGTGGTGGACGTTAAGATGACCATGGGCCGCTGGATGGCGGGACTGTTCATCGCCTGCGCCATTGGCCTGTGCGCATACAGCCTGGTCCGCGCGCGGCGCTCCCGCACCGTTGCCGAAGGGGAATCGTGGCCGTGGCGCTGGCCATTCTTTCTCGCCCTGTGGTGGCTGTTGCCGCCGCTGATTTTATATGGCATCTCCGTCGTCTGGCGGCCCTGCATCATGCCGCGCTACACCGTGCACAGTTCGCTTGCGCTGTATTTAATGATTGGCGGGGCGGTGGCAAGCCTGCGTTGGCCGCCGGCGCGCCGCGCCGCCGTCGCGCTGCTTGTCGCCTTGTACGGCTACCAGCAGATGCTCGTGATTGGCAATCCACAGCACGAGGACTGGCTGTCGGCCGGCCGGCTCATCCGCGCCGAGTCCACCCATGAAGACCTGATCCTCGTGCACAATTCGTTGTGGAAACGCATTTTTGCGTTCAACACCGGCCCCATGGCCAATATCCTGCATTACTCCGATTCTTTGGACGGCCTGGCGGAACTGGCGGCCTTCTACCTTGATTTGCGTTCAGAGACAGGCAATTCCGGCGAGCGCCCGCCGACGGTCTGGGCGGTCATTCAAACCCAATGGTTTGAGTCCGGGCCAAGCCTGCCGTTTGAGCAGGCGCTGGCGGCGCGCGGCCTGGATTTCACGGGGTGGGAATTCGGCGGCATCCAGCACGTTCTGGTGTATGCGGTGCGCAGTGGCGGCGCTCCGCGCAAGTCACTTCCCGGATTGCCCGCGCCGCTGAATATCGCCTCAGAATTGGCTGAACTTTCCCTGGAATTCTGGCGGCTGCAACAATACGGTGCGGCGGTCGCTGCCGCCCGCCGAGCACTGGATTTTGACCCAGACTTCGCGCTCGCATACTCGTACATGGGCATGACGTACAAAGAAGCGGGAGATGAGGACGCCGCTCTGGAAGCCTTCCAGAAAGCCGTCACGCTGGACCCCGACGGCTATCCCTGGTCGAATATCAATCTCGGCATGATCCTGACCGAGATGGGACGATACGATGAGGCCATCGCCGCGCTGCAACATGCGCTGGAATTGCTCCCCAACGATTCATGGGCGTACACCTGCCTGGGCCGTGCGCATCGGCTGCGCGGCGACGCACAGGCCGCCGTGGAGGCACTGGAAAAAGCCGTGACGCTGGACCCGAACGACCCGCGCCCCCGCGAGGAACTCGACGCTGCGCGACAAAGCGCCACCGGAACGCGCCCATGAGCGCCGCCAGACCCAAGCGCCGCCGTTTCGCCATGCCCCGGCTTCTTTTCCTGTTTTTTTCTCTTCTTATCTGGCTGGTGGTCATCGCGGCGGCCTTGGAACTCTATCAGGTGCTGCGATGGCGCGCGATCGAAAAGTCCAATCCCTATTACCTGGCCCGGCACGGCGTCATCCCCTGGCCCGGCAGCCAGGCGGGCGAACAAATCATCACCGCCGCCGGCATCCGCTGGACCGAGGACCCCTTGCGCGCGCGCCACGAAAGCGATGACGCGGCACCGCCCCGCGTCCGCCTGCCGCAACCGGACCCGCGCGATGAATTGACCGCCCGCATCCGCTTCTTCCTCACGCTGGACAAAGAAGACCGGGTCGTCATGGCAGACCTCTACGGACTGGAAATCCATCTCGTCAACCGCGACCGCGAGATCACCGCGCAATTCCCCATGGCCGTCGGCGATGATGCGCATATCCCCATGAACACCGTCTTTCCGGAAAGGATTCTCGACGCGTTCCGCGAAAAGGTGCAAGAGGTGCTGGATACCGGCGCGCCGGTCTTTGCGCGCATCACCCACGCGGCGGATGCGCCGGGCTTTGTGGACGACGCCTTCTTCACCATCCCAGGTTCGGACGGCGGCATCGCCGGCGTCGTCATTGTCATCAACGCCAACCCCAGTATGGCGCGCGCGGAAGACCCGGATTACATCTGGGAAAGCGAATACTTCACGTACAAGAAACACGCATCGCTTTCCGACCGGGATGTCCACACGAACAATTTCGGCTGGCGCGGCGATGACGTGGCGGTCCCCAAGCCTGCGGGCGTATTTCGCATTGTGTGCGTCGGCGGCTCCACCACCGAGGAAGGCGCCACCAGCGACACCACCTATCCGGGATTCCTGCGGCAGAAACTGGCGGCGGAGTTCGGCGAAGACCGCGCGGATGTCATCAATTGCGGCATCCCCGGGCTGAACTCCGTGAAGGAAAAAATGCGCTTGCCGGATTACCTCCTCCTCGAACCCGACCTGGCGGTGTATTACAACGGCGTCAATGACATCTGCCACCGGCTCACCCCCGAATGGAACGGGCAGGCTGGTCTTGCGAGGATAATCCTCCGGCAATCCCGCTTTTTTGTGCAGCATTTCGGGCAGTCGCTGCTCCCCCCGGATGATGTCATCGCCGCTGACATTGATCAGAAGGTGCTCGCGCATATCCGGTTCATGCAACGCCGTTTCGCCGAACACGGCGTGCCCATGGCCGTGTGTAGTTTTGTGGGGCCTGATTGGCCATCGCTGAGCCGCGAAGAACGCGATTATTACAGTTATTACCATCAACTGGAATGGGGCGGCCGCTATTCCTCTTTTCCCGCATACTGCCATGTGCTGAACATC